>JAYTSB010000001.1:0-4005 GCA_043745825.1 Actinomycetota bacterium
CTCACCAGCGTGGCGTTCACCGTCGGGGTGGTGCGCCTGGCCCGCAAGCGCACGCTCGTGCAGGAGCTGCCCGCGATCGAGGTACTCGCCCGCGTCGACGTGATCTGCATCGACAAGACGGGCACCATCACGTCGGGTTCGATGGACGTCGCCGACGTGCAGGTGCTGGGCGAGTCGACCGACCACGAGCAGATCGAGCAGGCACTGGGCGCGCTGGCGTGGTCTGACCCCAACCCGAACGCCACCCAGAAGGCACTGCAGACGCGCTACGCGACGGGGCCGGATTGGGCGTCCACCGGCAGCGTTGCGTTCTCGTCCGCCCGCAAATGGAGCGCCTCGTCGTACGGCACCAACGGCACGTGGGTGTTCGGCGCGCCCGAGATGATCATGACCGGCGACGCATACGGCGCATTGGCCGAGCAGGTGGACGCCGCTGCCGACGCCGGCAACCGGGTGCTGCTGCTCGCCACCTGCGCCGCCGAGCTCAGCGGTGACGCGCTTCCCGACGGGTTGCAGCCGGCCGCGCTGGTGCTGCTGGAGGACCAGGTGCGCGCCGACGCGGAGGAGACGCTGACGTACTTCGCCGCCCAGGGCGTGACACTGAAGGTCATTTCCGGCGACAACCCGCGCACCGTAGGCGCCGTCGGCCGTCGCGTCGGCCTGATCGGGGCGGAGAACTCGATCGACGCACGCGAACTGCCGAGCGAGCAGGAGGCATTGGCCGATGCTGTGGACGCCGCCACCGTCTTCGGCCGGGTCAGCCCGCACCAGAAGCGGGAGATGGTGAGGGCGCTGCAGTCACGCGGTCATGTCGTGGCGATGACCGGCGACGGCGTCAACGATGTGCTCGCCCTGAAGGACAGCGACTGCGGCATCGCCATGGCCAGCGGCTCGGAGGCCACCCGCGCCGTGGCGCAGCTCGTGTTGCTCGACAGCACGTTCTCGTCACTGCCGAGCGTGCTGTCCGAGGGCCGACGGGTGATCAACAACATCGAACGGGTGGCCAGCCTGTTCCTGGTCAAGACGTGCTACGCGTTGTTCTTCGCGATCGCCACCGTGATCAGTGGCGCCGAGGCGCCGTTCCTGCCCCGCCACCTCACGCTCGTGGGCACCTTCACCATCGGTGTGCCGGCGTTCTTCCTCGCCCTCGCCCCCAACGACGCGCCGGTCCGCGCCGGCTTCCTCGGGCGCGTGCTGCGCATCGCGATCCCGGGAGGTGTGCTCGCCTCCTTCGCCACGTACATCGCCTACACGATCTCGCGCCACACCGGCGGGGTGTCGCTGGCCCAGGAGCGCACCGTCGCCACCGTCGTGCTGGCGTCGAGCGCGATCCTGGTTCTCTCCCGCGTGGCGCGGCCGCTCGTGGCGTGGAAGATCACCCTCGTCGCAGCGATGGCGGCGTTCCTCGGCTTGGCACTGGTGCTCGAACCGTTGCGCAACTACTTCGTGCTGGTGGACCCGCCGAGCGGCACCATCATCATGATGGCCGTGGTGATTGCGGCTACCGGCCTGCTGCTGCCGAGCGTGTGGCGCCTGGGTGACCGCGTCGTCGGATTGGGCGAGCGAGCTCTCATCCGCACGCAGCGCGGCGCCGAACACTGAGCGAGAGTGTCCCGGAGCACGCTGTATTCTCTCCCTTGGCGGCGTGCTCCGGACCTCTGCTCCGGCTGCGACCAGCCGAGCGAGTGGCGCTCAGCTGGACAGGCCCTGCAGCTCGTTCTCGTCGTCGGCGCCGGACTTGCGCTCGCCACCGGCGCGTACCGGCGGTGGTGGCAGGAAGCCTTCCTCCGCAATCACGTGGTCGCGTGCGGCGGCAATGCCGGTACGCACGAGGTTGAGGCCCTTCAGCCCCGGGAGGAGATCGATGCGATCCTCGATGCGGTCGATCAGTTCCATGCCGTCACCGGAGCCGAACAGGTAGGCCGTGGTGAACGAGGTCTCGATCTTGGGCACGTCGCCGTTGCCGACCGGCGCCCACTGGTGGCGTAGGAACCAGCTCGTCACCTTCTGCGCCCTACGGTCGCCCTCGAGCAACTCACGTGCGTAGCTTGCGTAGTACCCGGCATGGCGGCCCTCTTGGCGCATGATGCGGCCGAGCAGCTCGGTGAGCACGGGGTGATCGGCGATCGCGGCAAGACGGTTGTAGGCAGCGTTTGCGGTCCACTCGTTGATTGCGCCCCAGGTCATGTGCACGGCGGGAAACTTGCGCACACCGTGACCGAGCAGCCAGAAGATGGCCGGGCTCCAGAACAGGTAGCGCTTGTTGAAGACACGCATCGCCGTCAGTCGGGGATCGTGCGCCGGTTGCTCGTGCATCGCGAGGACACGGCCGAGGGCGTTGCCGTGCCAGTACTCCTCGTAGTTCCACAGCGTGAGGAACGCGGTGAACTGGGGGTCCTTCCACTGCGGCATCATCAGCAGCTCGCGCGTGTACAGCACGGTCTGGTACTCGATGTCGTGCATGTATGCGATGCAGCGGAGCACGTCAGCTGACAGCGGTTGCGTGCGGAACGCCTCGAAGTCGATGTCGTCGGTCTTGAGCCGGCCGCCCTGCTCTTCGAATTTTTGGATGGTGATCGCCATGACTGTTCTCCGTCGCGGGGCGTGGTCCTGGATGACAGGTTAGGGGGTTGCCTAGCGAACGAAGTAGACGATGGCGACCACGATGCCGAACACCACCACGAACGTGCGCAGCTTCTTCGGCGGTAACGCCTTGGCCAACCGCCCGCCAAGGTTGCCACCGAGCAGCGCAGCGGGGGCCATCACCAGCACGAGCGTCCACACGACCTTGCCGGAGAACGACAGGTACGCGGCCGCAAACAGGTTGACGACGAACGCGAGCAGCAGCTTGACCACGTTCAACCGGTTGAGCGGCAGGTCGGAGAACAGGCCGAGCACGGCGATCAGCATGATCCCGAGCCCGGCACCGAAGTAGCCGCCGTAAACACCGGCCAGACCGACGCACACCACTTGGGCCACGATGTGCGATCCGTGTTCCTCACCGGGTTTGAAGATCCACGCGCGTAAGCGGTCCTGGATGCCGAGCAACAACGCCGACGCGAGGATCAGGAACGGCACGAGTTGACGGAACACGGATTCACTGGTGACGATCAGCAGCACCGAACCGAGCAGGCCACCCAGCGCAGACGCCACCAGCTGCGGACGCACGGACTTGGTGAGCCCGCGCAGATCGTCGCGCTGGGCAGCGACCCCGCCGAGGTACCCCGGCAGCAGCGACACCGTGTTCGTCGCATTCGCCCGGACTGATGGCACCCCAACTGCGGTCAACATCGGGAACGAGATGAGTGTGCCACCGCCGGCGATGGCGTTCACCATGCCGGCCCCCAGCGCCGCCGCGGCCGCGCCGACGTGGGCGAGGACGGAGATGTCGGTCACTCGCTGATCTCCAGTGAACTCAAGCCGCGCACGACGGGCCAATGTACCGGCGCGCCAGCGCGAATGGGCGGTGTCACGCGCCGAGTCGGGTCAACAGGTTCGCGGTGATGCGCTCGATCTGCGGGTCGGCTGCGTCCAGGCCCCACACCCAGTCGGTGCAGCCGGCGGACACCACCGTGCCGCGTCCGTCCGCACCGTCGCGCACGGCGAACACGGCGTGCCCTGCCTCCAACCGGCGGGCCGTCTCGGTGTCGTGGCTGCCCAGCAGGCGCCAGGCGTGGAACTCCACCTCGGACAGTGCGTCGTCCGGCACCGGACGCTGCGCAGTTTCACGTGTGAACGGCGAGGCCGGTGCCGTGGCGAGCACGATGGTGCCGGGCGGGCAGCCATCGGCACCGGTCGGCACCGCGACACCGTCGATCAACTGCAGCTCACAACCGTCGCACTCGTAGCCCACCACCGTGCCGGCCGCGCCGAGGAGATCGCCGCGGAACACACCGGTGCCGTCGAAGAGCCAGTGATCGGGACGGTGCACCGTGTAGCCGCCGGCACCGCCGCCGACGGACTTCCCGATGCGGTGATACCCGCCGTGGTTGAACGTGAGTCCGG
>JAYTSB010000002.1:0-6837 GCA_043745825.1 Actinomycetota bacterium
CGGCTCACCATTCCGCCGCACCTCGGCTACGGCGCGCAGGGCGCGGGCGGCGTGATCAAGCCGAACGAGACGCTCGTGTTCGTGGTGGATCTGCTCGGGGCTCGCTAGACCCACCCGAGCTCAGATGAGCGATGGGTCGGCGCGGTGGAACTGCACCACGATCAGCCGGTCGATGCCGATCTTGTCGAAGTAGAGCCGCTCGTCCGAATCCGGGTCGCGGGCCTCCTCGCTCGTGCGCACCCACGTGGTGACGAGCAGCGGAGCAAGGCCAGCCGGACGGGCCTCTCGTGCCGCGTCGATGATGGCCTCCAGGCGCGGATGGTTGGAGCGGATGTTGATGCCGTCCACCTCCCGGGCCGCGAGGCGGGCGAGAGCCACGCTGTTCACGCCCATCAGCATCGGGATTCGGCTCGGCGGTTGGGGGAACCCGGTCACACCGTCGATCTCGCCAGTGGACCACATCTTCCTTGCGAGAACCAGGAAGTCGGCGACTCTGGCGTGCCGCGCCGCCATGTCCGAATGCAGTTCGATACCCACGGCGGCGTGCTCGGCACCAAAAGGTGATGACGGTGACGCACCGGCACCGATGCCGAGCCAGAACCGCCCCTCGGCCACCATCTGCGCCGTTGCCGCCGCGGCAGCCAGAATGCCGAGTGGCCGGTTCCACACGTTGGCCACCAGCGTGCCGATCCCGATGGTGCTGGTGGTGGCAGCGAGCGCTCCCGTGAGCGTGAAGCACTCCAGCATCGAGTCGCCCGACATCACCTGGCCCGCCATGTGATCAACCACCCAGGCCACGCCGTAGCCGGCAGCCTCGGCGGCCAACACCGCGTCGCGCATCTCCGGCCACGGGGTGGTCGCCGAGTTGAACTGCACATCCAGGATCACCTGCTGAGTCTGCCAGCGTCGGGGCTCCTGCGTGCGGGCGATGTCGGTCCCGACGGCTAGAACAAGAGCCACATCGGACGTAGGGGGATCAGCATGGGGATCGATCAGCAGGCTGTGGTCACGCTCTTGGACCGGGCCGAGCGCGAAGTCGACGCCGGGCTGCTGCCGTCGGCGCAGGTGGCGCTGGCCTACGAGGGTGAGCTGATTGCCTTCGAGACCTACGGCGACGAGACCAATGACTCCCGCTACGTCGTCTACTCGGCCACCAAGGCCTTCGTCGCCGGCGCGATCTGGGCCCTGATCGGCGACGGTCTGATCGATGTGTCCCGCCACATCGTGGAGTACATCCCGGAGTTCGGAACCAATGGCAAGGACGCGATCACGCTGGAGCAGGTGATGCTGCACACGTCCGGCTTTCCCGCCGCCCCTCTCAGCCCGATCGACGGCGACACCGCCCCCGGCCGGATCGCGGCGTTCGCACGGTGGCGTTTGAACTGGGAGCCGGGCTCGATGTTCGAGTATCACCCGACGGCGGCGCACTGGGTGCTGGCCGAGGTGATCGAGCGGGTCACAGGCCGTGACTTCCGCGACGTCGTCGCCGAACGGGTCACCACACCGGCGGGGCTACCGCGTGTGCTCGGCGACGTGGCGCACCGCGCCGCAGAGCTCACCCTGGTGGGCGAGCCGGCCACGCCCGACGAGCTGGAGGCCGCCCTCGGCATCCGTGAGATCGAGGTCGGTGAGGTGACCAGCGCGGCGCTGATGGGCTTCAACGACCCCGCCGTTCAGCGAGTCGGCGTGCCGGGTGGCGGTGGTGTGATGCGGGCCGCGGACCTCGCCCTCTACTACCAGGCCGTCCTGCACAACCCCGGCGGGATGTGGGTGGACGACGTCCTCGACGACGCCAAGAGCCACGTCCGCAACCGCCTGCCTGACCGGCTCACGGGTGTCCCCGCCAACCGCACGCTGGGACTGGTACAGGCCGGCGGTGATGGCCTGAGCTGGTTCCGTGGCATGGGCCGGACCGTGTCTCCGCTGGCGGTCGGTCACAACGGGGCCAAGGGGCAAATCGCCTGGGGCGACCCCACGACGGGCCTCAGCTTCGGCTACTGCACGAACGGCCTCGACGAGCACATCCTGCGCGAGGGCCGACGGACGACCTCCCTCGCCAGCCACGCGGGAAACTGCGCAAGCTGAACCGTCCCGAGTTGACCGGTCACGAGCTGACCGGTCACGCCTGTGCGCCGTCAGGGCCGGTCGGAGTTCCGCACGAGGGTGAGATGTCGCGTCTGCGTCGGACGGAGAGTGCGCATCGGGCCGTCCTGGCGATGCACCACGGCCGGACAGAGCTGGCGCGGCTGAGGGGAGCCGGATGATGCCGACCGCCGCCTGGCCGGCACCACCACGAAGTACCAGGCGAGGGCGCCGTAGAGGCCGGTGACACCCAGCGTCTCCACGAGCATCATGGTCGGATGTGATGTCATGCGAGGTGTATCGGCAACCGAGCCGCCGCGCACAAGTGAAATGTTCAGCGGTCGCCGGCCACGATCCGCCAGATTCGCCGGGGCAGCATCCGCAACACGGCGAACAACGGCCCCAGAACGGCCGGAACATGGGTGATGCGACTCGTCGGGCTCCGCAGAGCCGCCGCGATTGCGTCGGCCACTGCACGGGGATCGGACGCAAACGGCGCCGGTGCCAGGCCGGTGGTCATCGAACTGTGGACGAATCCCGGCCGCACGAGGTGCACGCGCACCGGCGTGCCTGCCAACGAATCGGCCAAACCCTGGGTGAACGCGTCGAGGCCCGCCTTGGCCGAACCGTAGAGGTAGTTCGACTTCCGGGCGCGTAGGCCGGCCACGCTGGACAGCACGACGATCGCGCCGCTGGCCTGACGGCGGAGGTGATGGACAGCGGCGGTGATGGCGGTCGCCGGACCGGTGAAGTTGGCGTCGATCAGCGCCGCCACCGCAGGCGGAGTCGCGCTGATCCCGGCACCGTGGCCGAGGCTGCCGACCGCGCAGATGACGACGTCGATGATGCCTAGCATATCGGCCGCGCGCTGCACCATCGGTTCGTGCCGGTGCACTTCGCACGCGTCCCATGTCTCCACCGTGATCTCCAGGGGCAGCGGCTCAGCGGCCAGGCGCTGGCGGGTTGCCTCCGGGTCGCGCACCGCAAGCACGGCGTGCTGCAGTCCGTCCGTGGCAAGACGCCGCAGCGTGGCCATCGCGATGTCGCTGTTGCCGCCCAGCACCAGGGCCGTGCGTGGAGCCTGCAGCGTCATCACTCCAGTATGACCGACCAGGTGACCCTGGCCCGTTGTTCCCCAACCGGTGCGGGCGTCGCCCGGTGTGGTCACACTCGCAGGTGCGCCGCACACCTGGGAGCAGCGGGCGATGGCGGCCACGCTCGGCACCCGGGGTCTGGTGCTGCTCGACGCTGGTGCAGCCGCGCGACTGCACCGCCTGGACGGCCACCAGAACGATGGCCGACTCGCAGTGGTCACGCCGTATGGGAACAGTGTGCGGTGCGCGGACAATGTCATCGTCTCCCGCTCCCGGTGACTGGGCGCCAAGGATCCCCACTAGGTCAACCGCATTCCTGTCACCACCGTGCCCTGATCGAGTACGGGATCACGATGGAAGATGAGTGGCCGGTACGAGACGCCGACGGCAGGTTGGTCGCCGAGCTGGACCTGGCCGTCGTCGAGCTGTGGTGGAGCGATCTGGACCGGATGACCGACGTGCTCGTCGACCTCGGCCCCGCGCTCGATCGAGCCGCCGGCAAACCGTGAGTCTCCGCCCGCCTATACGGCGGTCTGACACTCACGCTTCTCGCCGGGCAGCGGCGCTCGGCATCGGGCGTCGCGCGGCGTCAGGCTGGGACCCACGCGGCGTGGAATCCGTATGGCACACGCTGGGGCAGGGCGATGCTGGCCACGGGTCCCTTGCTGACCGCCGTGGCATCCAGCACCACCAGATCGGTGCTGTCGGTGGACTCGTCGTGCACGTACGTGAGCAGCCAGCCCGCATCCTCGGCAAGGTCGCTGCCACCGGGTACGAACAGCCACTCGCCGGCGTGGCGGCTGGCTCCGGGATCCCAGAACTCGCGACTGTTGTCGGTGTAGTCATGCTTGATGAGACCGCCGAACTCGACGGTGTCCGGGTTGTCGCGTGTGCCCACGAGGTAGCTGTAGCGGTGCTCGCGCCCCACGCGTCGCGGATCCCGACCAGGCAGGTCACCCGGGTTGTCCACGGCAAGCACGTCGTCGCTGACCGATCCAGTGGCGGTGTTGAAGGTCCACCGGCGGTGCGAGGCTTCACCGCCGAGCAGTTCGTCGGTGGAGAACATCGACGACAAGCGGCAGACATCAGCGACGACCTCGTCGCCGCGACGGAACGCGTTCACGCCGTGGAACACGAAGCAGGGGTCGAGGTCGAACCACTGGATTGCGTCGGCGCCACCAGCGAGCGGCATCACACCGACGCGCGAGCCATCCTCCGGCGTCCACCGGTAGGGAAACGCCGCGCTCGTCGGGTCGGCGATGTAGGCGATGGCTGCGTCGAGATCGAACGTGACCGGCAGGTCCCAGAAGATTGCGTCGGTGTCGGTGATCGCGAAGTCGTGCATCATCGTGCTGCGCGGCGTATCGACGACCTCGCTGTGCACGAGCGTGCCGTCCGCCTCGGCGATGTGATACGTGAGAAATGGTGGCGTGAAGCCGTAGCCGAAGAAGTGCAGGCGGCCGGTCACCGGGTCGATCTTGGGGTGGGCGGTGAACGCCGTGTTGAGCTTGCCGGCGAAGTCGTACGGTCCGCGGGTGGACTGGTCCAGGGGATCGAGTTCGTACGGGAGGCCGACCTCGCCGCTGGTCAGCAGGCGGCCGCCGTGCCAGATGCACGACACGTTCGATTGGTTGGAGGCGCCGCCCGGTGCGCCCTGTCCGAAGCCCGCGCCGCTCTGGTACATGGTGGTCTGCACGTAGCGATTGCGGTAGGAGACTGCCCGGCCGTTCTCCAGGCGTACGCCGTGGGTCATGCCGTCACCGAAGAACCAATGGGGGGAGTCACCCACGGCTGGGTTCGAGCCGTTGCGCACGTACAGGCCGTTCAACTCAGGGGGCAGCGACCCCGTGACCCGCAGGCTGACGGATTCGACCTCGGTGGACACGGGCGCGTAATTGCCCTGCATCCACCACGGCCGGCTTGGATCGACGGGCACGGTGATGGGCACTGTGGTGGGCACTGGGGCGAGCGTGGTGGTGGGGCCGGCAGTGGAAGTGGTTGCTGCTGCGCCGGCTGTCGTGGCGGGTGGTGGAGCCGTCGCGATGCGCGTGGTCGACGTGGCCCGCTCGGCGTCGCTGGAGCACGCGGCCAAGAACGCGAGCACGGGTGTCGCCCCTGCACCGAGCGCGGACCAGCGGATGAGGTCACGACGACTGATGTTGGCGCCCACAGTCCGAGAGTCTGCCATGCTGCGATGTAGAGACATGTTCGCCGTGGGATCAGGAGCGGCGACAGGTGGGATCGCTGAAGTATTCGACCACACTCGTGTAACGAACTGTGCCGCCGGGGAACTGGAGAGCCATGAAACGCAACCGAACCGATTCGAGCGAGTCCATCCCGGAGCCAACCGTGGTCAAGAGCGACGAGCAGTGGCGCGAGGAACTGACCCAGGCGCAGTTCGCAGTGCTGCGCAAGGCCGGTACCGAACGCGCCTTCACCGGTGAGTACGTGGACTGTCACGACGACGGCATCTACCGTTGCGCCGGCTGCGGCGCAGAACTGTTCGACGCCGACACGAAGTTCGAGTCGGGCACGGGGTGGCCCAGCTTCACCGATCCGGTCCACGCCGATGCCGTCACGCTCGTGGTCGACCGCACCATGTTCATGACTCGTACCGAGGTGCTGTGCCGGGCGTGCGGCGGCCACCTCGGCCATGTTTTCAACGACGGCCCGGCTCCGAGCGGACAGCGGTACTGCATGAACTCCGCATCGTTGAACCTCGATCGAGACGCCAAGTCCGCAGACTGAGCAGCGACCGATGGCGGTGGCCGCCACTACCATCGCCAGGGCATGTGGCTGCCGTACGAGAACGCCTTTCAGATCGCTGCGGCGCTGCTGGCGCTCGTGGTGCTGCTGCATCGTTCGCCCCGGCGTTGGGCGACGATCACGGTGTCGACGGGCAAAGAGCTCGTGGTGGTCATGGTGCTCTACGGGCTCTGGCAGTACATCCGTGAGCTGGCCATCACGCGCAGCAGCGGAGCGATCGAGAACGCAAGGAGCCTGTGGGACCTCGAACAACGGCTTCACCTGCCGAGTGAGGTGGCGCTGCAGCGGGTGTTCATCGACAACCGGCCGGTGATGCAGTTTCTCAACGTCTACTACGGCGGTGCGCATGTGCCCGCCGCCGGCGCACTGCTGGTCTGGCTGTTCTGGCGCCACCGCGATCGGTACGCCCATGTGCGCACCACGTTTGCCCTCACCATTGCCGGATGCCTCACCATCCAGGCGCTGGTGCCGATGGCCCCGCCCCGTTTCCTTCCCGAGCTCGGCTTCGTCGACGCCGGTTTGAAATATGGGTTGTCGGTGTACGGACAGGGTGGTAGCGGTGTCTCCAACGAGCTGGCCGCAATGCCGTCGCTGCACGTTGCCTGGGCCGTGTTGGTCGGCGTTGCAGTGGTGGCCATCAGCGCCAGTGGATGGAGATGGCTGGCACTGTTGCATCCTGTGCTGACCATCGCCTCGATCACCATCACGGCCAACCACTGGTGGCTCGACGGCGTGGTGGCCTCGATGGTCCTGTTCGTTGGCTGGGCGGTGCAGCGCAGCGTCTCCGACGCCGTGCACCGGGTGCGACCGGCGGTGCGTACCGGTCACGACCGCGACCGGCTCGTGGCAGAGACCCCCGACCTCGCCCCGCCGGCGCTCGGCCGTCCGCCGGTTG
>JAYTSB010000003.1:0-2590 GCA_043745825.1 Actinomycetota bacterium
CATCGGTTTGGCCTCCACGGATCTGCTCTACTTCGCGGCTGGGCGCCTCGATGCGCCGGGCGCGATGTTCACCGCGTCTCACAACCCGGCGCAGTACAACGGTGTCAAGCTGTGTCTGTCCGGCGCCCGCCCCGTCGGGGTGGACACGGGTCTCACCGAGATCAAGGCGGTCGCCCAGGCCGTGCTCGACGGCAAGGGTCCGCTTCCGGCGGAGCGGTCCGGCCGGTCCACCCAACGCAACCTGCTCTCCGCGTTTGCGGATCACGTGGTGTCGTTCATCGATCCCACCCATTTGCGCCCGCTTCGCGTGGTGGCCGACACCGCCAACGGCATGGGTGGGCTGGTGGTCCCAGTGGTCTTCGAGCGACTGCCGCTGGTGGACCTCGAGATCATGTACGGCGAGCTCGACGGCACGTTCCCCAACCATCCTGCCGACCCGCTGCAGCCGGCCAACCAGCGTGATCTGCAGGCACGGGTGCTGTCGGGTGGTTTCGACGTCGGCCTGGCCTTCGACGGTGATGCCGATCGCGTCTTTGTCGTCGACGAGATGGGTCGCGGCATCAGCGGCTCCACCACCACCGCGTTGCTCGCCACGAGCGTGCTGCGCAAGAACCCCGGCGCCACCATCCTCCACAACCTGATCTGTTCGCGCGCCGTACCAGAGGTCATCCGCGAGCACGGAGGTTTGCCGGTGCGCACCAAGGTGGGGCACTCGTTCATCAAGCAGATCATGGTCGAGACCGGCGCGGTGTTCGGCGGCGAGCACTCCGCGCACTACTACTTCCTCGACAACTACCGCGCCGACAGCGGCCTCATCGCGTCGATGCTCGTGCTCGACGAGATCAGCCGGGTCCAGCAGGATCTGTCGGTGGTGCGCAAGCCGCTGGAGCGTTACTCGTCGAGCGGGGAGATCAACACCCACGTGGACGACGTGAACGCAGTTCTCGCGATGGTGGAGGACCACTTCGCATCCACCGCTTCCCTCGATCACCTCGACGGGCTGACCGTGGATTGCGGGCCGTGGTGGTTCAACCTGCGCCCATCGAACACCGAGCCGCTGCTGCGCCTCAACCTGGAAGCACCCATCCGTGATACGTGCGATCAGCACGTCGCCGAACTGCTGTCGCTGATCACCAGCGCCTAGACCCGAGAGAATGAAGGATCACCCCCATGGCACTCGACCAACGACTCCTCGACATCCTCGCCTGTCCGCAGGACAAGGGCCCGCTGTACTACCTCGCCGACGAGCACGTCCTCTACAACCCCCGGCTCCACCTGCGCTACGAGGTGCGTGACGACATCCCTGTGATGCTGATCGACGAAGCCACCACGTTGGGCGACGCCGAGCACGAGCGACTGATGGCCATCGTGGCGGCGCAGGGTCTGCGCCCCACGTTCGAGGTCACTGCGAGCTGATGCGCGACCCACGGCGCACCACGGCCCGTCGGCGGGCACCCTGGTTGGTTGCTCTCCTCACGGCGGCCACCGTGGCCGTGTCTTCGGGCGTGGGTGTCACGGGGGTGTCGGTCGTGCACGCGGCCGGGCTCGGTGCCGGTGGTGAGTATCACCCGCTTGCGCCAACGCGCATCTTCGACACGCGCTCGCCCGGCATCCCCGCCGGCACGATCGGACCCGTCGCGACCAACCCCACCGGCATCGTCGACGTGACCATCCTCGGCCAGGGCGGCATCCCCGCGACCGCCACCGACGTGTTGGCCGTCGCCGTCAGCATCACGGTGGTGACGCCCACTCGCGACGGGTACCTCCAGGCCTATCCCACCGGTTCAACGCCCGGCATCTCCAGCGTTCTCAACTTCCTCGCCGGGCAGACGGTTCCGAACCTCACGGTGCTCACCGTCGGCGCCAACGGCAAGGTCACGGTCAAGCTCGTCACCACCGCCCCCGGGTCGGCCCACGTGCTCATCGACGTGTTCGGCTGGTTCTCGACCAGCAGCTTTGTTCCCACCAGCGCCGCCATGGCGGGCGCCCGGCTGATGCCGGTGTCCCCGGGGCGCATCTACGACTCACGCGAGCCGTCGTTCAATTCCGGCGGGGCGCCGCTCGGGGCGAACGCCGTGGTGCAGGTGCCCATCCGCGGCGCCGACGCAAAGAGCCCCGATGTCACCGACATCGTGCCCAACAGCCCTGACGTCGTCGGTGTGGTGCTCAACGTCACCGGCATCGACGACAACCCGGGCAGCACCAACACGTTCGTGAGCATGTTGCCCGAGGACCCGACGGGCACGGTCACGACCTCGAACCTGAACCTCTCGCCCGGCCAGGTGAAGGCCAACACTGTCATCGTGCCTGTCACCAACGCCGACGGTGCCGTGCGCCTGTTCAACAACGCCGGCAAGACCCACGTCGCCATCGACGTCGTCGGCTACATGCTCGCCAACCAGGACCCCACCACCCGTCTGGGCCGTGTGGTGCCGCTCTCGGCACCGTTCCGCGCTTTTGACACACGCGAGACCAACTTCGGCAACGTACGACTCGGACCCTCGCAGGCCGAGACGTGGAGCGTCGGCCAGTTCGTGAACTCGGTCACGCTCGACGGCAGCCCGATCGGCAACCAGATCGCGCTGCTCGG
>JAYTSB010000004.1:0-3347 GCA_043745825.1 Actinomycetota bacterium
GTCGTGCTGTCAGGTCATGCTGGCTCGCGCCGTTTCAGCGAGCGGCCGGTCGGTGCTCCGTCGCCAGGCTGGTTGGACAGGCGTCAGGTGACGCCGTCCGTCATGCAGGCGGTGATCGCTCGTTGGATCGGAACCTCATCGGTGAACCTCCCATTCTCTGGGGTATGTCCGAGTTGTCTGCTCGGATCCCATGTTTCAACCATCGGGCTGCGATGTCAACAGAAAAGTCGAGAACTCGTCAGAAGTGGTACGGCACGTATTCGTTGCGGCACGGGCTGCCGGTGAGCATCCAGGCCACCGGTGGGCCGTGCTGGTGCAATTCGGCGATCATCGACGCCGTGGTCACCTCGTCGTCGTCGACATGCATGCACACGCTCCAACCCGCCTCGCCGCACGAGTCGTGCGAGCGGAGGTGAGCCGCCACTGCCTCGAACGTCACCGGCCTGTGAGCCAGCACCGTCCGGCTCGCGTCCAACCGGGGATCGATCAACCGTTCAACCGGCTGTCGGGGATGGCGGTGCGCCGCGTCGAATGCGGGGATGCAGGTGCGGTTCGACATCGCTGCGACCTCCACCACCGGCGCTGCCTCCCACTGTGCCGCGCTCGTCTCCAGCATCCACGCCCCATCCGGATCGGCGATGAGGAAGCTCGACCAGTACGGGCGCTCCCTGCCGAGGATTGCTGGATCGTGGCCCGTGCCACCCTGGCCGTACCGCTCCAGCAACGCGGTGATCACCTCCACGGCAGCCGTCGCCGAGGCGGCGCGCTCAAGACCGAGCCGCACGAGATCCATGCCGATCAGGGCAGGCGGGAACGACCTCGGGTCGGCGGTGGTGTAGATGCTGTGGTTGCCGATCGCGACACCGGCCTCGTTCACGCCGTGCTCAGCACCCCAGCACCATGACGGACGGGAGATCAGGCAGCGCAAGGTCGGTGCGGCCGCACCGTCGACCGAGATGTGCGTGACTCGGGTCTCGCGCTCGGCGCGCGGCGGGCTCGGTTCGATCACCTGCACCTCGGTGGGCGGTCGGTCGCTGTTCTTGGCGAACAAGGTGACACCATCGGCTGTCACCGGCGCGAGAGCGACGAGCGAATCACACACGGTGGCGGTCGCTCAGCTGAACGAGATGTCGCCGCTGGGCGTCGCCGCCGGCTCGGTCATCGCGGATGCACCGGG
Organism: Actinomycetota bacterium; assembly: GCA_043745825.1. GTDB lineage: Bacteria > Actinomycetota > Acidimicrobiia > Acidimicrobiales > Ilumatobacteraceae > WLMZ01. The sequence continues at coordinate 1,178 of JAYTSB010000004.1, forward strand.
GGGCACCGGCCACAGCGCTTCCCCGGATGCTTCGTCGGTGCGCCAGCCGGGCGCGATCGCCGACGCCGTGAGCGCGACCGTGGGGCCCTCGGTCTCCCACAGCACCGCCGGACGGTCGCCATGCCAGCGCACTGCGAACGAGACTGCGGTCGATGGACCGACCGGGAGCCCATAGACCTCGAAGTTGGCGCCCAACCATGCGGCCGGGATGCCCGCCGCAAGCAGGTCGGCGGTTCCTGCGACGGCGACGCGGGCGAGGCGCTGCTCGTACCACAACAGTTCGCGCCCGGATGGCGGCGCTACCGGCAGCGCTGGGTTGGCTGACGGCCGCAGCCGAGCGAGATCGCGCAGCGCACGGGCTTCGCCGGCGCGCGCCAGCACCAGCCCAGCAGCGTCGAGTCCGGCCAGCACATCCCATGACGGCTCCAGTCGTGCGGCCTGCGCGACGGCGGCGGCGACATCGGGCACCCACGGTACGGCGCGCTCGCCGAGCCGAACGAGCTGACCGACGTCGACGAGGAAGCCGACGACATCGTCGTCCGGCCCTGCGGGGCCGTTCAGCGCGAGCTCGCCGCGCAGCTGGGCGAGGTGGTCGGTGAGCACGGCGTCGGGCAGGATCATCCGGCCGGCCGCATCGATCACCGACGTCCAGCCCCGGGCCACCTGGTTCGCCCCGGACAGGCGCTCGGGCAGTTGCCCCGCCGATGCCGCCCCGTGGGCGATCGCGACACGCACGGTGGCACGATGACCCACCGGCAGCACCATCGAATCGGCCGGCAGGTCGATGCCCTGGATCGGGACCGTGGCCGGCGGACGGCTGGACAACAGGTCGCTGCGGTTGAACGCCACGGCGAACGGCAGCGACGAGTCGTTCTCGATCTCCACCACCGTGAAGCCACCGCCGTCGGCAACGCACCACACGCGGTGCACGGCGTCGCCGTTGGGCACCTTGATCCGCGTCTCCAGCACGGGTGCGCCGTCGATGCGGCGCTGACGCACCGTTGGTTCATCAGCGGGCACGTGCCAGCGGTCGTCTGCGGCGATGAACCAGTCCAGTACCGGCGAACCGTCCCATGGCTCGACGGCTCCGGTTGGCGTCACCGTGGCGCGCCAACGACCGCCCAGCACGCCGATCGTGCTCATCGCAGCTCGGACTTGGTGGAGCGTTGCATCAGCGATGACAGGGCGTCGGCGGCGGAGCGGCCCTTGTGGCACACAGCGACGACCTGTTCGGTGATGGGCATCTCCACACCGTATCGGCGGGCGAGGTCCAACACCGGGGGTGAACTCTTCACGCCCTCGGCCACCATGCTCATCCCAGCGAGGATGTCCGTGATCTTGCGACCCGCACCCAATTCGATGCCGACGGTGTTGTTGCGGCTCTGCTTCGATGAGCACGTCGCGATGAGATCGCCGATGCCGGCAAGGCCTGCGAAGGTGAGCGACTGCGCCCCCATCGCCGTACCGAGGCGGGTCATCTCCGCCAACCCGCGGGTGATCAATGTCGCCCGGGTGTTGTCACCGAAACCCATGCCTTCGGCCATGCCGGCGGCGATCGCGATGATGTTCTTGACCACCCCGCCGACTTCACAACCAACGACATCGGGGTTGGTGTAGATGCGCAGGCTCGGCCGGCTGAAGATGCGTTGCAGCTCCTTGGCGATGGTCTCGTCGTCGATGGCAACCACGCTCGCGGCCGGTTGTCCGCCGAGGATCTCCTTGGCCAGGTTCGGCCCGGTGAGCACGGCCACGGGATGGCCTGGCATTTCATCAGCGGTGACCTCGCTCATCCGCTTCAACGAGCTGCGCTCCACGCCCTTGGAGAGGCTGACGATGGGCACCCACGGCCGCAGGTACGGCGCAGCCTGGGCGGCGACCTCGCGATAGCCGTGTGACGGCACCGCCATCACCAGTACGTCGGCACCAGCCACGGCCTCGCCGAGATCGCTCGTGGCGCGGAGGGAGTCGGGCAGGACGAAGGCCGGAAGATAATCGGTGTTGATGTGCGCGTTGTTGATCGCGTCGGCCAGGGCCGGCCGACGCGCCCACAGGACTGTGTCAGCGTTCGCCGCGGCCAGCGCCGCCACGGTCGTCCCCCACGAACCCGCACCGATGACCGCAACGTTGATCGCCATGGAGGCCAGCGTACGCTCAGCTGCTCGTTCCGGAG
>JAYTSB010000005.1:0-12303 GCA_043745825.1 Actinomycetota bacterium
CCCTCGCCGCTCGCGAAGCGCGCCGCACCGGCCAGCGTCTCGCCGCTGACGATGACCTCCAGGCCGTGCGCGGTCTCGTTGGCCAGCGCCTCGCGCATCGGCATCGTCCATTGCTCGTACGAGCTGCGCCGATCGCTGCGCATGCAGCCCTGCGGGAACGCGGCGATCTCGCGGGCGAGGGCGACGGCGGTCGCCAGCGCCTCACCCGGCGCGCACAGCCGGTTGGCCAAGCCCATCCGCCGGGCCTCTTCCCCGCTGACACCCCGGCCAGTGAGGATCAGGTCGAGGGCGTGGCTGTGGCCGAGCAGGCGGCTCAGCCGCACCGTGCCGCCATCGATCAGGGGAACACCCCATCGCCGGCAGAACACGCCGAACACCGCACCGCTGGCCGCAACGCGCAGATCGCACCACGCCGGTGAGCACGGCCACCGCCAGGGTGTCATCGGACTCGAACCGGCGGAACACCGCGGCGAGGAGCTCGGCCGTTGGTCCGTCGACCGCGTTGCGCACATCCGGCCGGTGGATGGAGACGATCGCCACCGGTCCATCCACGGCGAACGTGACCGAGCTCACGGGAACCGCTTCCCGAGCCACTCGGCAACCGTCGCCAATGCCTCGGTACGGTGACCCTCGAGGTAGTGCGGGGCGCCCCGCATCTCGACGTAGGTGGTATCCGCCGCCCCGGCGTTGGCCACGATCTCCTTGGCCTGCCAGACGCGGATCTCGGTGTCCGCCGTGGGGTGCACGAGGATGGTGGGCACCGTCACCCGCGGCATCGTGTCGGCCAGCTTGGCATGGCTGCTCAGACCGGACCACGTACTCAGCCAGCCGCGAGCCGTCATCGTGCGGGCCAGGCCACCGCGCCCGTAGTTGGCGTCAAGCGGATCCGGGAAGGCGAACAGCGATCCCATCGGCCTGTCGTCGGGGTCGATCGTCAGGTCCAGATAGGCAGGATCGGCGAGCGTGCGGTAGATCGTGAGGTACTTGGTGAACACCGCTCGTCGGCGCTGCTCGCGCCAGGCGGTGGGGTCGTTCTTGTCCAGGGAGCGCAATCGCCGGGCCGCCGCCTCGGCATCGGCGATGGAGGCCTTGGCGATCGCGTCGATGCGCGCCACCCGGGCGCGCTGGGCATCGCGATACGTGGCCACCCACGCCGGGTCGTACTCGCACGACTCGGGCCACGGCCGCCACCCGTTGTCGGGGTTGTACATGTCGAGCTCGGCGATGGTGGCGAACGGGTCGTTCTCGTCGGCCACGCTCGGATCGATCACCTGCAGCATGAACACGCCCTCGCCGGGATGGGCAGCCATGCCGATCCAACCGTCGCCGATGCCGAGCTCGGCGGTGGCCAGAGCCATCAGCGACCCGCCGCCGGAGTTGCCGAGCAGCACCACGGCCTCGGCCCCGCGCCGGACCATCTCGTCGTGCACCGTCTTGACATCGACGATGCAGGACTCGTGCAAGCAGTCGGTGTCGTTGTTCATGTACCGCGTGCCGAAGCCGAGCACTGCGTAGCCGGATGCGGCCAACAATGGGCAGGCGTAGTGCACGCTGAAGTCGCCCCGCGGATGACTGAGGATGACCGCCGTCTTCCACCGCGTGCCGAGCGGCGGGGTCCACAGCACGCCGCGCACGAGCGCGCCGTCGGGCGACACCAGGCGGATGCTCTCCCGCTGCACGGCGACGCCCGGATCGTCCTCGGCGAGAGGCCAGTAGTTCAGACCGAACGGCCGGCTGCCCCCGAGATGCGGATCGAGCGATGCGTCGAGCTCATGCATGGCCCGGACCTTACGGTTCTCGCCGAACCGACCTGAACACGGGTGGGCCGGGTTCGTCGGGCACCTCGGCCGGCGCCATCCGGTCGGGGTCGGCGCAAGCATCGGGGACGACGTCGTGCGCAGCGGACCGCTCCGTGAGCCGGTGCACCGACACGTGGTAGTCACCACCCGGCGCGTACGGCTTGCGAGTCCACGTGCCGAAGCGTTCCACGAGTGCGAGCCCACTCGCGGCACAGTGCGCGTCCCACTCTGCGAGCGTGTAGCCACGCGGTTCCAGCGAGAACCCGGCCACCAGCAGCCCGCCGGGCAGCAGGTGCTGGGCAAGGTTGTGGACGATGAGACGGCGATCGTCGGGCCGGCAGAACAGCATCACGTTGCCGGGCATCGCCACCAGGTCGAAGCGTCGCGCCAACTCCATCCGGGCCAAGTCGTCCACGAGCCACGTCTGGTTCGGCGCCTTGCGCGCCGCGGCAGCAACCATGTCCGCGTCCAGATCGACGCCAGTGACGTCGAAGCCACGCCGTGCAAGCTCGATCGCGATTCGCCCGGTGCCGCAGCCCGCGTCGAGCACCACGCTCGGGGCGAGCGCAGCGATGAAGTTCGACTCACCGTGCACATCTTCGCCGGTCGCGGCCATGCGTTCGAACTGGGCGTCATACTCGTCGATGTCGAGTGCGCGGCGCCACTGCAACCACCGGGGGGACACCACTGCCGCATTCGGAATTTCGCCATGCTCCACGCGTCCATGGTACGGCGGGCGCGCTGTGAGATCCCTACGATGCAGGCATGGCCGAACTCCGCGTCGTGCGACACACCAACGAGGCCGCTCATGGGTGAGCCAAACCTGCTCACCGCGAAACAGGTGGAAGCGTTCCAGCGCGACGGCGTCACGGTGCTGCGCGCCGCAGTGAACGCCGCGCAGCTCGCGGATCTCGCCACTGCGGTGGAGCAGAACATTGCCGAGCCGAGTGATTGGGCAAGCGACTACACGCCGGCCGACGCTGCGGGCGGACGGTTCTTCGGCGACTACGTCAGCTGGTCGCGCATCGACGCGTACCGTCGGGTGGCCTTCGATTCCGCGCTTGCGGAGATGGCCGCCGAACTGATGCGCAGCACCACGGTCCGGTTCTTCCACGAGCACGTCCTCGTCAAGGAGCCGGGCACGAGCGAGATCACGCCGTGGCATCACGACGAGCCCTACTACTGCGTCGACGGCTCCCAGAACGTGAGCCTGTGGATCTCGCTCGATCCTGTGCCGGCGGCCGCAGGTGTGGAGTTCCTGGTGGGTTCGCATCGCTGGCCGCGCCGCTTCATTCCCCGCAAGTTCGTGGACAGCTCGGCCTATGCCGATCCCGAGCCAGGCTTCGAGCTCGTCCCGGACATCGAGGCCGAGCGTGACCAGCACCGCATCGTCAGCTTCGACGTCCAGCCCGGCGACGCCATTGCGTTCTCCTACCGCACACTGCATGCGGCACCGGGTACCGCGGGCTTGATCAACGGGCGGCGGCGCGCCGTGAGCCTGCGCTACCTGGGTGACGACGCTGTGTTCGCGTTGCGACCGTGGCTGCACTCGCCGCCGTTCGAGCAGCACGACCTCGTGGTGGGCGAGCCGCTCGACGATCCGCGGTTCCCCCTTGTGCTCAGCCGCTGAGGCTGATCACCGTGTGCGGGTGTCGAGCAGCCGTACGTCCGGTGCGTCCTCGAACGCGCCGTCGCTCAGGTAACCCTGCACGTCGACCACGAAGTGCGTGCTCGCCTGGGTAAACAGGCACACCCGGCCAGCGGCGTCGAAGTGCACGAAGGCGAGTCCGGCAACGGTGGTGCCAGCAGCATCCACGTTGAGGTTGGACGAGGCACCGGGTGCCGTGCCGCACGGCAACACCTGTACATACCCCGGCGCCGTCGTGTCGGTGGCAACGAGGGCGACGACCGCGGTGCTGTTCGGCCGACCGGACACCACCGTCAGCGAACCTGCAGTCGGCCGGAGCCCGTCGCGGGTGTCCAGGACGCGAGTGTCGGCCACGTCGTCGAACGCACTCGTCGCCATGTAGCCCTGGATGTCCACGATCACATTCGCTGCCGTTTGGTTGAACACGCACGCTCGACCCGATGCGTCGAAGCGGATGAACACCAGCCCGGCACGGGTCTGGCCCACGCCGTCGACGTTGAGGTTCGAGGAACCACCCGGCGTCGTGCCGCACGGCAGTACCTGCACGTACCCGGGCGCCGTGGTGTCCGTCACGACCAACGCCGCAACAGCAGTGCTGTCCGGTCGACCCAAGATGGCCGTCTGCGTGCCGCTCGGCAGGCGAGACCCCCCGCCGCGCGTGTCCAGCACGCGAACATCGGCGACGTCGTCGAAGGACCCCGGCGCGAACAAGCCCTGCTGGTCGACCACCACATGGGTGCGCGGCTGGTTGAAGACGCACGCCCGACCCGCCGCATCGAAGCGCACCACGGCCAGCACGCTGCGAGTCTGCCCGGCACGGTCGAGGTTCAAGTTCGACGATGCACCGGCGGCGGTTCCGCAGGGCAGCAGCTGGACAAAGCCGGGTGCGGTTGCGTCGACCGCGATCAGCGACACCACCGCTGAGCGCCCGGCGGGGCCCGGTACCGGAGTCTGCTGGCCGGCAGCCCCACGCGGCCGATGGCCAACCGCCGGTGAGCACGGGTACGGCGCCTTGGCCACCCGGTCGGCCAGCCACTGGATCGTTCGCGCGTTGGCCAGGGTCTGGTTGTCGGCGCTGAGTGAGTGACCGTCACCCGTGTACTCGTTCCACTGCACCGGCAGGCCGGCAGCGATCATGGCATCACGGGTCTGCACGGCAAGGTCGTAGGGCACGATGGTGTCGAGCGAGCCGTGGTGGAAGATGGCCCCGGCATCACCGTAATCCACCGCAACGGGATCGTTGGCGCCCGCGTAGGACACCGCCGTGCACACCGCCGACGACACTCCCGGGTACTGCGCCACCTCGGGGTCGTCGTTGTTGACCGCAACGCCGAGTGCCGTGACGGCCCCGGCTGAGGTGCCGCCGACGGCGATCCTGTCCGGATCGATGCGCAGTGACGTCGAGTTCACACGCACCCAGCGCACCGCCGTCTGCATGTCGTCACGCGCGTCGTTGATCTCCTGCAGTTCGCGATCGGAGTCCACCGGCGCCACCACCAATGTGGAGCTGAGTCGGTAGTTGATCGAGACGACCACGTAACCCCGCTGGGCGAGGCGGTTGCCCCAACCGGCGCCTTCCGACTTGTCGCCGAACGCGAAGAAACCGCCGTGGGCGAAGACGAAGACCGGCCGCTTCGTGGAGGGGTCACCTCGCGGCGTGTAGATGTCGAGCGTCAACGTCACGTCCACGCCGTCGACGTTGACTGCCGAGCCGTAGGCGATGTCCCGCTGCACATCGACGTTGAAGGTGGGGTCGATGAACGGGGTGGACGCGTGCGCAGCCTGTGGGCGGTGAGCGACGACCGGCATGACCACGAAACACGCCAGCGCAAGCAGCAGCGCACCGATCCCGGCTCGACGGAGTGTGCGCACGCTCAGCCCGCTTCCGGCGGGCGCGCGTCGAGGGTGACCTCGAAGGTCTTCGTGACGCCCTCGCGTTCGACGATGACCGTGACGGTGTCGCCGGGCCGGTGGCCCCGGATCACACCGATCACGCCGCCGGTGCCCTCGACGTGCTTGCCGTCAACTTCCACCAACACGTCGCCGGCCTCGATGCCGACATGTGCGGCCGGCGAATCAGGGCTGATGTCGGTGACAACGGCGCCCTGGCCCCCGTCGGAGCGCTCGTCGAGCCCCACGCCGAGAAAGCCGGGGTCGGCAGTGTCACCGCCGCCAGTGGCGCGCAACGCCTCGATCTCCGGCAGTACCTGGTCAATCGAGATCGCGAACCCGATGTTCGACGCAGTGTTGTTGCCATCTCCCAGGGCCACGGCGGTGTTGATGCCAACGACCTGACCGGCTGCGTTGACGAGCGGGCCGCCGGAGTTCCCCGAGGAGATCGCCGCGTCGGTCTGGATCAGCCCGTCGAGCGCGCCGTTGTCCGTGAGCAACGTGCGGTCGAGGGCGCTGACGATGCCCAACGTCACGCTGGCCTCGCCGTCCAGGTCGAGCGCATAGCCGATCGCGATCACGTCGTCGCCGACGCGCACCGTCGTCGGGTTTGCGAACGTGGCCGGTGTGAGCCCCGTGACGTCCACCTGCAGGAGAGCCAGATCGTTGGCGGTGTCTGCCGCCACCACTGCGGCAGAACGGGGCTCGCGTTCGCCGGCCAGACGCACCCGGACCGCGCTGGCACCCTTGACGACGTGGGCGTTGGTGAGGATCTGGCCGTCACGGGTGATCACCACGCCCGTGCCAACGCCCTCGCCGGCGAAGTCGGACTCGCTGACATCGGCGGACACGCTGACGACGCTGGGACGCAGCGCTGCGGTGACTGCGGCGACGTCGATTCGCTGCTCGAGCTCGGGGCGGCGCTCGCCGTTCTCGGGAAGCGTGGCCACGACGGGCGCCTCGGTGGACACCCGATACGAGCGGGTGGAGTCGTCGCGCTCCAGGCGCACGCCGACGTACACCCCCAGCAGACCTGCGAGCCACGCCGTGGTGACCAGAGCCGCCGCCCAGAGCACGCCGGTGTGCTTGATCGGCCGACGCCAACGGCTCAGTGGCTGGGCCGCAGCGGTGGCGGCACGGGTCACCGGGGCGGGCATCGGGACGAACGGATCACCGATGTGCGGCGGCGGGAACGACGACGGCATCGCTACAGTCTGGCCGTTCCTGCGTCATCTCGCGCCGTGGGGCACCACCCGTTGGTGGGCCACGTCGTGCCCTCATCGCTCACCGTCATCGCTCACCGGCGACGGCATCTCGCACCTCTCGGATGAGATCGTCCAGCGTGCGTCCAGGCCCGCCGACGACAACCGGGGTACCTGTCGACCTGATGCGCTCGGCGGTGCTGTGAGCGAGTTCGTCGCACGCTGGGTTCACCACGGTCAAGACGGCCGCATCGATTGTGTGCTCGACGCAGAACCGAACGAGTTCGTCCGGGGGCATGTCGGCACCGAGGTGATGCACTCCCCAGTTGTTGTCGCGCAGCACCATTGCGGCCATGGTGGTGGCCAACGAGTGCCGGTCACCCGCCACGGCGGCGACCATGACCGTGCCCCGGCGGCGACCGCGAGGACGGGGTGCGACGTCACCGAGAATCCGCTCGGCGATCGCCGACGCCCGGTGCTCGACCCAGACCGAGAGCTTGCCGTCTCGCCAGTCCTGTCCGATGCGTTGGAGCGGCGGCACGAGGACCTGTTGGATCAGATCAGCCATCGACACATGCTCGACGACGAGGGCCCGGGCAAGGTCCCTCGCGACGAATTCATCGCCCGTCGACAGCGCGGCATGCATCGTGTCCGCCGCCCGGTTCAACCGAGGTGCACCAGGGGGCGGCGGGCGCCTCGGGCTCCGCTTGGCCTCCAGGAACGCTGCAAGCTCGTGCCGAGGGACTCGGTAGCGACCGTCGACCACATCAGCCTGCAGTTTGCCGGCACGCACCCAGCGGTACACGGTCTGGTAATGCACGCCTGCCTCTGCGGCGACCTCGTCGAGTTCGAGCGTGTCAGCGGACCGGTCCACAGCCCAACTCTAGTCGTCGAAAAGAATTATTGCTGAACGGTATTAATTCATGCCTAACGCTGTTAACTTCGACGTCGCCGCCCAACCGGCGGATCACCTGCCCGTCAAAGGAGTATTTCGATGGAACTCAGCCTCGGCGAGAACCAGTTCAACCTGGTGTACAACTCGTTCTCGTTCGTCATTGCCAGCATGGGCGCAGCCCTGCTGTTCTTCCTGCTCGTACGGAACCGAGTAGCCCCCCAACACCGAATGGCCGTCACGCTGTCAACGCTGGTCGTCGGCATCGCCCTGTACCACTACCTCCGCATCTTCAGTTCCTGGAATGACGCGTTCTCGTACTCCAACCGCTCGTTCGTCCAGAACGGCAGGCCGTTCAACGAGGGATACCGGTACGTCGACTGGCTCCTCACCGTGCCGCTCCTGCTCGCTGAGCTGGTCGTGGTGTTGAAGCTGTCCAAGGCCAAGACGCGCAGCCTGCTGGTGCGCCTCTCGATCGCTGCCGTGGCGATGATCGCACTCGGCTACCCGGGCGAGATCTCCGCCGCTGACAGCTCCGCTCGCACCATTTGGGCCATTGCCTCGACGCTGCCGTTCCTCTACATCCTGTACGTGCTCTTCGTCGAGCTCGGTCGGTCGCTCGATCGTCAGAGCGACGGCGTCCAGCGGTTGGTCGGCGCGCTGCGCTACATCATCCTCGCGACGTGGGGTGTGTACCCGATTGCGTACATGCTGCCCTCGCTGATCGACGACCAGTCCACGGCCCAGGTTGCCCGCCAGGTGATGTACTCGCTCGGCGACGTGCTGGCCAAGCCGCTGTTCGGACTGCTCGTGCTCGGCATTGCGCTGGCCAAGTCTCGCGAAGACGGATACGTCGAATCCGGTCTCGGCACCGGCTCGGGTCACCAGCCGGCACTCGTCCCTGACGACGCTCGCGACATCGTTGGCTCCTGAGCCCCTGCGGGATTGCGAAGATCTCGCTCCACAACTGATCCTCGGACAGCCGTCCCGGCGCCCACTTCGTGCGCCGGGACGGTGTTGTCATGAAAGGCATCGATGATGACCACAACCCACTGGGTCAGCCGGAACACCTCAGTCATCGACCGGCGCAGTGCGACTCGGCGTGATCGTCTCGAAGCACGTCGGCACATCGTTGCCGTTGGTCTTGCCACGGCAGCGCTGCTCGCTACCGCCCTGGGGTGGACCCCGAGTTCGGCGACCGCGCTGACGATCGTGTTCGCTGCAGTTGCGCTCGGCATGCCCCACGGAGCCCTCGACATCGTCATCGGGCGGCGGCTGACCCGAGCGTCGGTGTTCTTCGAGCTGTACCTTGCGGTGGCTGTCGTCATGGCCGTGATCTGGATCGCTGCGCCCGCGGTCGGCCTGTTTGCGTTCTTGGCGGCGTCCTGGTTCCACTTCGCTCGTGGTGATGCCGCCCACCGAGGGGGCCTCGGTGGTTCCGCCGCCCTGTCAGGCATGGCGACCGCCGGTTGTGCGATCGGACTGCCACTCGCGCTGCACAGTGCGGTCGTGACGCCGGTGTTGGCGGATCTGTTGATGGGAACCGCCGCTCCCACCGCTGCACAGGTTGCCGCCGTGGGCTGGATGATCGCCTATCCGTCGCTCGTCGCGGGCATCGTGGCCGGCCTCGCGGCGATGCAGGCCCGAGAGTACGCGGCCCTCGTCGAGATCATCGTCATTGCGCTGCTTGCCGGCGCAGTGCACCCGCTCGTGTCCTTTGCGCTGTACTTCTCGCTCTGGCACTCGCCGCGTCACATGATCGCGCTCGACATCGACCGCACGACATGGGCCCGATCGCTCGGGACCTCGACAGCGCTGCTGGTCGTCGGTGCAGCGGCATGGCGCCAGACCGGACCGTCTGCTGCGACCGCCACCCGGGTTGTCTTCATTGGTCTCGCTGCGCTGACATGGCCGCATCTCGGGGTGACCGAGATGTTCCGGAGGCGACCGAGCGCTCAGCCCTGAGGGCGTGCCACCAGGGTTGCATTCCCGGACATCGCCGTCCCGCTGCGTGAGTAGTCCACCGAGACGGTGTCGCCAGGTGCGCTGTCGCGGATGGCGGCGATGAGGCCACCTTGGCCGTTGATCTCCACTCCGTTCACGTTGGTGACGACATCGCCGACCTTGAGACCGAGCTTCGCGGCCGGGGAGCCGTCCTCCACCTCGGACACGATTGCGCCGCGGCCACCATCGTGGCGATCTTCCACGCCGATGCCGAGATAGCCCTGGATGCGCTTGTCGGTGCTGCCCGAGGTCTTCAACCGGTCGATGATCTTTTCGATCTCACGCGTGGAGATGGCGAAGCCGATGTTGTTCGCGGCGTTGCTGCTGTCGCCGCGTGCGACGGCGGTGTTGATGCCGATCATCGACCCGGCGGCGTCCACCAGTGGTCCACCGGAGTTGCCCGAGGAGATCGCTGCATCGGTCTGCAGCAGGCCGTCGAGCGCGCCGTTCTCGGTCACCATCGAACGGTCGAGCGCGGAGATGATGCCGGCGGTCACGGACGGGTCGCCCTCGAGGTCGAGTGCGTACCCGATGGCCACGACGGGCTGCCCGAGCTCCACCGTGTCGCTGTCGGCGAGTTGCATCACCGGCAGGTCCTTTCCCTCGATCTTCAGCAGGGCGAGGTCGTTGCCGACGTCGAGGCCCAGCACCTTCGCGTCCACCGGCTCACTCTGGCCGTCAAGGACCACGCGCACCTTCGAGGCGTCGACAACGACGTGGGCGTTGGTCAGGATCTCGCCATCGGGAGTGAGGATCACGCCGGTGCCCACACCCTCTCCCTGGCCATCCGCGCCGGAGATGTCGACGGCCACCTTCACAACCGTCGAGCGGATCTTGGCGACGATGCCCACGACATCGAGGCCCTTCGAACCGTCGCCTGTTGCCGCGGGAACGAGGGACGACGATGTCTCCGTCGCCGTCCCGGACGACGTGGACGCTGCACCGCTCGCCGCAGCCGCAGGTGCCTTCGTGTCGTCGTCGGCCAATCGCGACAGGGTGAACGCTCCCCCGACTCCGACGAGGCAGGCAACCACGCCGATGGCCAACGTCTTGCGCCGTCCCCCGCTGTGATCCGGCAGGACCGCGTGGTCCAACACGACCGTGTCGGGTCGCCCGGAGCCCCCCGGGGGAACCGGCCACACCGGCTCGGCCACACCGAGGTGAGGTGTGGAGTACGGCGGCTCCAGCGGTAGTTCCGGCGGGGCGAACGGAGAGTCCATTGCGTCTGTCTAACGCGTGATCGACCGCTGGTGTTCGCGCGACCGGAGAATCCTCACGGAGTTCTTACGCAGGGGTGAAAACGGCGACGAGGGCAGCCGTTGGGCTGCCCTCGTCGTACGGAATCGGGTACTGGTGTCAGCTGCCCTGGATCTTGATCTCGATGTCCACACCGGCGGGCAGCTCGATGCGCTGCAGGCTGTCGATGGTCTTCGGATTCGGATCGATGATGTCGATCAGACGCTTGTGGACACGCATCTCGAAATGCTCCCGGGAGTCCTTGTCGATGTGCGGCCCACGGATGACCGTGTAGCGGTGCTTGTCGGTCGGCAGCGGGATCGGGCCACGGATGGTGGCCGAGGTCCGGGTGACGGTCTCGACAATCTTCTTCGTCGACTGATCGATGATCTCGTGATCGAACGCTTTGATACGGATGCGGATGCTCTGTGCCATGTCGTTCAACTCACTTCAGGATCTTGGTGACGCGACCGGCGCCCACGGTACGACCACCCTCACGAATGGCGAAACGCAAACCCTCATCCATCGCGATCGGCTTCCCCAACTCCACCGTCATCGCCACATTGTCACCCGGCATCACCATCTCCGTCCCCTCCGGCAACTGCACCGTCCCCGTCACATCCGTCGTCCGGAAAAAGAACTGCGGCCGATAATTGTTGAAGAACGGCTTATGACGCCCACCCTCAGACTTGTTCAACACATACACCTGACCCTCAAAATTCGTATGCGGAGTAATCGAGCCCGGCTTACACAACACCTGACCACGCTCCACATCCTCCTTCTTCGTCCCACGAAGCAGCGCACCAATGTTGTCCCCCGCCTGACCCTCATCCAACAACTTGCGGAACATCTCCACACCCGTACACACCGACTTCTGCGTCGTACGCAACCCAACGATCTCCACCTCGTCACCCGTGTGCACCTTGCCCTGCTCCACCTTGCCCGTCACCACCGTCCCACGACCCGTAATCGTGAACACATCCTCAATCGGCATCAAGAACGGCTTATCCAACTCACGCACCGGCTCCGGAATCGCAGAATCACACGCAGCCATCAACTCCATCACCGCCGCCTGCCACTGCTCATCACCCTCCAACGCCTTCAACGCGCTGACCCGCACCACCGGACAATTATCCCCATCGAACTCCTGCTCCGACAACAACTCACGCACCTCAAGCTCCACCAACTCGAGCAACTCCTCATCCTCCACCATGTCCGTCTTGTTCAACGCAACCACGATGTACGGAACCCCCACCTGACGCGCCAACAACACATGCTCACGCGTCTGCGGCATCGGACCATCAGTCGCCGCCACCACCAAAATCGCCCCATCAACCTGCGCCGCACCCGTAATCATGTTCTTGATGTAGTCAGCATGACCCGGCATATCCACATGCGCATAATGACGATTCTCCGTCTCATACTCGATATGAGCAATCGAAATCGTAATCCCACGCGCCTTCTCCTCCGGCGCCTTATCAATCTGATCAAACGGCGTATACGTCGCCAAACCCTTCCCAGCCAACGTCTTCGAAATCGCCGCCGTCAACGTCGTCTTCCCATGATCAATATGACCCATCGTGCCAATATTCACATGCGGCTTCGTACGCTCAAACTTTGCCTTGCTCATGG
>JAYTSB010000006.1:0-7214 GCA_043745825.1 Actinomycetota bacterium
GTTGAGCTCGGCGATCGCTGCCTCGGAGATGCCCTCCACGTGCTTCACCAGGGCGCGCAACGAGTTGCCGTGGGCGGTGACGAGCACGTCCAGACCGGCGCGCAGCTGCGGCACGATCGAGTCGTACCAGTAGGGCAGCACGCGAGCCACGACATCCTTCAGGCACTCGGTGGACGGCAGCAGATCCGGGGGCAGCAGGCGATACCGAGGATCGTTGACCGGGTGCTCGGGGTTGTCCGTGGTCACCGGTGGTGGCGGTACGTCGTAGCTACGCCGCCACAGCTTCACCTGCTCGGCCCCGTACTGCTCGGTGGTGGCCTTCTTGTCGAGCCCCTGCAGTGCGCCGTAGTGCCGCTCGTTGAGCCGCCAGTGGCGCTGCACCGGCATCCACACCATGCCCATCGCGTCGAGGGCGAGGTTGCACGTGCGCACGGCTCGCGTCTGCACGGACGTGTAGGCGATGTCGAAGCGCAGACCCTCGGCCAGCATGGTGTGCCCGGCCGTGGCCGCCTCGGTGCGACCCTTCTCGGTGAGGTCGACGTCGTGCCAACCGGTGAAGAGGTTCTGTTGATTCCACTCACTCTCGCCGTGGCGGAGCAGCACCAGTGTTCCGGTCATGGCAGCAGGTTAGATCGCAAGCGTGCTGGCCGGTCCAACCTGTCGGCGATGCCTTAGGGTCGGGTCGATGTCTCCCATTCCTGCCGACTCCCCCCTCGTGTTCGATCGTTTCCTGCGCTATGACGAGTACGCCGCAACGCTGCGGTCCCTTTCCGAGGCGTTCCCCGATCTCGTCACCGTGGAGCAGTACGGCATGTCGTTCGAGGGTCGGCCACTGCTGCTCGTCACCGTGACCGACCGCGCCACGGGCGCTCCCGAGACCAAGCCGGCGCAATGGGTTGACGCCAACATTCATGCCACGGAAGTCACCGGAGGTGCCGCTGCGCTCCACCTGCTGCACCACCTGGTCACCGCTACGGCGCGCGATGACGCTGCTGCACTGCAGGCGCTGCGCACACGCACCTTCTACGTCGTGCCGCGTGTGAACCCCGACGGTGTCGAGGCTGCGCTCGCCGAGACGCCCACCTACCGGCGCAGTAGCATGCGTCCCTGGCCGTTCCGTGATGCGCACCGGTGGCCGGGTCTGCACGGCCATGACATCGACGGTGACGGTCGCATCCTGACCATGCGCCTGCCGGATCCTGATGGAGCCTGGATCACGCATCCGGACGAGCCCCGCGTGATGATGCCGGTCCCCATCGACGGTGTGGTGGCGGCGGGCGTGCAGCGCTACCGCTTGCTTGAAGAAGGATTGATCGAGGACTTCGACGGCTTCACCATCGGCCACGCGGCGGAGCCCGAGGGTCTCGACATGAACCGCAACTTCCCTGCCGGCTGGGGCACCACCGTGCGCGGCTCGGGAGATCATCCGCTGAGCGAGCCGGAGATCGATGCCTTGGTGCGAGCGATCGTCGCCCGGCCCAACATCTGTGGCTACAACGCCTACCACACGGCGGGCGGCGTGATCCTGCGTCCGTCGAGCACGGCGCCGGACTCCACCCTGGCGCCGAAGGACATGTGGACGTTCACCGAGCTCGGTCGCCGCGGCACCGAGCTGACGGCGTACCCGGTGCACTCGGTGTTCGAGGACTTCACCTGGGACAAAGCAGACCCGATGAGCGGTGCCGCGGACGACTGGGCGTACGAACACCTCGGTGTGTACGCCTGGACCACCGAGTTCTGGGACGTGATCCACGCAGCCACCGGCACCCGCGCTGGCACCGATGTCTGGACCATCGGCTTTTCGACCGAGCAGGAGTTGGCGATCGCTCGGTGGAGCGACCAATACGGCGAATACGTGGTGCCCTGGCGCCCGTTCGACCATCCGCAGCTCGGCCCGGTGGAGATCGGCGGACTCGACTGGTTCCGCGTCGCCAGCAACCCGCCGACGGCACTGTTGGTGGACGAGATCCGTCCACACGCCGAGTTCGCCGTGTTCCAGGCGCTCGCCGCGCCGTGCCTGGAGATCGTGCGCGCCGCCGCCGTTCCGCTTGGCGCGGGGCTGTGGCGGATCGAGGCCGGCATCGCCAACACGGGTTGGTTGCCCACCACCGTCAGCGCCCGCGCGGCGAGAACGAACATGGTGCTGCCGATCACCGTCGAACTCGATCTGCCCGAAGGAGTCGAGATCGTCGACGGTGCCAACCGGCTTCGTCTCGGCCAGCTCGCCGGCCGCGTCGGCTTCCGAGTCGACGGCGGCTCGCGCAGCGATGGCACACCCGACCGCGCGCTCGCCACCTGGACCGTTCGCGTCACCGCCGGCACCGTTCCCACCGGCGTCACGGTCACCGCGACCCACCAGCGCGCCGGTACGCGACACCGTGCCGTGACCCCGGGGTGACGGAAGGCGACGCGTGACGGAGGCCCAGAGCGACGCACCGCGCAATGGACAGCGTGATGAACGGCGTGACGGACGGCGTGATGAACAGCGTGATGAACAGCGTGACGGTCTGCGTTTGACCTCCACCCGCGGCATCCGCGGGTTCGTCGACGGTGCGGTCTCGGTGGTGCTGTCCGCATACCTGACGTTGCTCGGCTACAGCGGCAAACAGATCGGTGTCGTCGTGACCGCGATGTTGCTCGGCTCTGCCGCGCTGACGCTCGTCACGGGTACGTACGGGCACCGCTTTCAGCGGCGCACCATCCTGTTGGCCGGCGCTGTCCTGATGATCAGCACGGGCGTGGTGTATGCGTCCACCACCGTGCTTGCCGTGCTGATCGTCGTCGGCATGGTGGGCACGATGAACCCGACGAGCGGCGATGTCAGCGTGTTCCTGCCCATGGAGCAGTCGCTCCTTCCGGCCACCGCGCCCGACCAGCGCCGGACGGCGTTGTTCGCCAGATATGCGTTCATCGGCAGCATCTTCGGCGCGGTCGGCTCGTTGGCGGCCGGCGTGCCCGATTGGTTGGCCCGGCACACCTCGCTCAGCAGGGAACAGACCTTGCGCGGCGTGTTCGTCGCCTATGCGCTTGCGGGCGTCGCTGCGCTGTTGATCTATCGTACGCTGTCGCCGTCCATCGAGCCCCCTGCCGGTGGCCGTCCACAACGCCTCGGCGCGTCGCGTCGCATCGTGTACCGGCTTGCCGCTGTCTTCAGCCTCGACGCGTTCGGGGGTGGATTCACCGTGCAGTCTCTGCTCGCGCTGTGGCTGTACCGGCGCTTCGACCTTTCCATCGGCGCCGCCGGTGCGCTGCTGTTCTGGACTGGGGTGTGCTCGGCCTTCTCGGCGTTCGTCGCGGCGCGCCTGGCGACACGTATCGGCCTGATCCGCACGATGGTCTTCACCCATATTCCCGCGCAGGTGCTGCTGATCAGCGCCGCACTGATGCCCAACCTGTTCCTGGCTGTTGTGTGCCTGATCGCCCGCAGCCTGCTGTCGGCGATGGATGCGCCACTGCGCAGTTCCTACGTGATGGCCGTGGTGTCACCACCCGAGCGGGCCGCCGCCGCCAGCGTGACGAACGTACCGCGCAGCCTGGCCGCCGCGCTTCCGCCCATTGCCGCCGGGTGGATGCTCGACCACAGTGACTTCGGTTGGCCGCTGATCATCGCCGGCACGCTGAAGATCACCTACGACCTCCTTCTGCTGCGCATGTTCCGCAATGTCCGCCCACCGGAAGAACGGCACCTCGCCCCGTCCTGACCGCACCGAGACGCTGTCACCCGCGTCGCTGTCACTTGTGATTGCGGCCACCGACATCGACGGTGCCTGCGTCGCTGGCCGAGTCGGTCGCGCGCCCTGCGTTCATGCTCTGGTCATGGATGAGCGGTACGCACTGACCACAGGGATCGCGTCGACCCAATACGGCGCACTGAGCACGAAGCAGCTCCAACAGATCGGCGCTGACGCCAACGTGCGCCGTCGGTGGATCGCCCGCGGGCTGATCGAGCGGTTGGGGCCGAGGTCGTTCGCCGTCGTCGGCAGCCCACCGTCCTGGCACCGCAGCGTGTGGGCCGGAATGGCCGATGTCGAGGGCTGCGGGTATCCCGCAGGTCGGACCGCCGCGTGCCTGCTCGACCTCGATGGGTTCGCGTGCTCTTCCGACGCCACGGTCGAACTGTTGTCGGGCGTGCCCATCGCAATGTCAAGTCCCCGTACCGAGTCGTGTCGACATCGCTGCCTCTCGGCGTCGCAGACACGGTCACCGTGGATGGCATCCGCTGCGTTTCGGCCGAGCGCGTGATCCTCGACGCGCCACTCTTCGGGTTCATTCGCGATGAGGTGGAGAATGCGATCGACTCGGCGATTCGCCTTCGGCTGGCCGGCGAGCAACGGCTGCGGTCCCGGGTCATCAGCCGTCACCGGCAGTCCATCAACAACGGACGCGCCCTGCTGGATGCACTTGTCGACACCGGAGGCGAGAGCCGGCTCGAGCGGTGGTTCCTCGCGCTCGTGCGCCGGGCCGACCTGCCGCGACCGCAGCTGCAGAAGGTCTGGCGAGCTGAGTCGCGGACCGTGGCCAGGGTCGATGCCTTCTTCGACTGCGGGCTGGTGGTGGAGCTCGCCGGGCACGGCACGCACTCGTCCCGCCAGCAACGTCAGCGGGACGAGCAGCGCCGTACCGAGCTCACGTTGCGTGGCCTGCGCGTGATCACGTTCACGTACGGCGACGTCCGCGACCGACCGGACTGGGTGATCGCTCGTCTCCGTGAGGCCTTCGCCTTGCTCGCGGCCTGACGCAGGTACCGGAGATGTCGGTGCGAGCAATTTCCGGTGACAGCGTCCGGGAGGGATTCGCGGTTCAGCTGAGGAGGGGGGCCACCTCGTGGGCGATGTCTGTTGCTGGGTCGAGAAAGTTGAGCGGTAGCGACTCAACTTTTATGACTGGATGGTTGCCGAGTTCCGGTCACAACGGTAATCTTGCACCACGCCCGCTCACCATTGTGTGTCGGGCTTCGTTCCCCCTGATACCCCACAATCCCCAAGCAACCCCCCAATCCCCAAGCAACCCCCCAAGTCACCCCCTTAAGACACGGAGCATCCATCATGGCCAAGGCAGTCGGCATCGACCTCGGTACCACCAACAGCGTCGTCTCATTCCTTGAGGCCGGCGAGCCGGTCGTCATCCCCAACTCGGAGGGCGCCCGCACCACCCCCAGCGTGGTGGCGTTCAGCAAGGCCGGCGAGGTCCTCGTCGGTGAGGTCGCCAAGCGTCAGGCGATCACCAACCCCGACCGCACCTTCCGCAGCATCAAGCGCGAGATGGGCACGAGCTGGAAGAGCTCTGACATCGATGGCAAGCGCTACACGGCCCAGGAGATCAGTGCCCGCACGCTGATGAAGCTGAAGCGCGATGCCGAGGCGTACTGCGGTGACACGGTCACCCAGGCGGTGATCACCGTGCCCGCGTACTTCGACGACGCCCAGCGCACGGCGACCAAAGAAGCCGGCCAGATCGCCGGCCTCGACGTGCTGCGCATCATCAACGAGCCCACCGCAGCGGCCCTCGCGTACGGTCTCGACAAGGGCACCGAGGACGAGACCGTCCTCGTCTTCGACCTCGGCGGCGGCACGTTCGACGTGTCCGTGCTGGAGATCGGCGACGGCGTGTTCGAGGTCAAGAGCACCCACGGTGACACCCACCTCGGCGGCGACGACTGGGACCAGCGCATCATCGACTGGCTCGTCCAGCAGTTCAAGAGCGCCCACGGCGTGGACCTCGACAAGGACCGGATGGCCACTCAGCGTCTGAAGGAAGCCGCCGAGAAGGCCAAGATCGAGCTCAGCCAGGTGCAGCAGACCCAGATCAATCTGCCGTTCATCACGGCCACGGCCGAAGGCCCCCTCCACCTCGACGAGTCGCTCACCCGCGCCAAGTTCCAGGAGATGACGGCCGATCTCATCGAGCGCTGCCGCATTCCGTTCGAGCAGGCGCTGAAGGACGCCGGCGTGAGCAAGGGCGCCCTCCACCACGTCATCCTCGTGGGTGGTTCCACCCGCATGCCCGCCGTGGCCGACCTGGTCCAGAGCCTCACCGGCAAGGAGCCGAACCGCAGCGTGAACCCGGACGAGGTCGTGGCCGTCGGTGCCGCAATCCAGGCCGGAGTGCTGAAGGGCGACGTCAAGGACGTGCTGCTCCTCGACGTGACCCCGCTGTCGCTCGGCATCGAGACCAAGGGCGGCGTGATGACCAAGCTGATCGAGCGCAACACCACCATCCCCACCCGCCGGACCGAGGTGTTCACCACCGCGGAAGACATGCAGCCCAGCGTGGAGATCCACGTGTTGCAGGGCGAGCGCGAGATGGCCGGTTACAACAAGACGCTTGGCAAGTTCCAGCTCGTCGATCTGCCGCCGGCGCCGCGTGGCATCCCCCAGATCGAGGTCACCTTCGACATCGACGCCAACGGCATCGTGCACGTGTCCGCCAAGGACCGGGCCACGTCCAAGGAGCAGTCGATGACCATCAGCGGCCAGAGCACGCTCAGCAAGGACGACATCAACCAGATGGTCAAAGACGCCGAGGCCCACGCCGAAGAGGACCGCCAGCGGCGTGAGGAGGCCGAGGTGCGCAACACTGCCGACTCTGCGGTCTACCAGGCCGAGAAGATGCTCCGCGATCAGGCGTCCACGGTGAGCGACGAGGACAAGGCGTCTGTGGAGACACCCCTCGCCGACCTGAAGACGGCGCTGTCCGGCAACGACATCGGTGCGATCACGGCAGCCAACTCCACGCTGAGCACGGCGTTGCAGGCGTTCGGGCAGAAGCTGTACGAGGCGGCGTCGCGTGACGCCAACGCGACCGGCTCGTCGGCCAGCGGCCAAGACGGCTCGCCATCGAGCGACGAAGAGATCGTCGATGCCGAGATCGTCGACGACGAGAAGTGACCGTGGCATGACGGATTCGCACGATTCCAGCGCCGATCACAACAGCGACCACAACGCCACCGAGTTCGAGGCGTTCGTCGATGACATCAACGCGGACGAGTCGGACTCGATCACGGCCGGTCCCGACAGCGTGTCTGTCGAGGAACTCGTGGTCGAGTCCGAGGTCGACCAGCTGACCCGCGAACTGCACCAGTTCAAGGACACCGCGCTGCGGCTACAGGCCGACTTCGAGAACTATCGCAAGCGCGTCCAGGCACAGCAGCACGACGAAATCGACCGCGCCGCTGGCAAGCTCGTCGATTCTCTGCTCCCCGTGCTCGATGCCTG
>JAYTSB010000007.1:0-5259 GCA_043745825.1 Actinomycetota bacterium
GCGCCCGGATCGTTCGTCACCGTGGCGGTGGACTCGGTACGGCACATCGAGCTCGCCGATGCGATCGAGTTGCCCGGAGGCGGTGTGCTTGCGTTCGACGGGGAGCGCACGCTGCCGGTCACCGCCAACTCGCACATCACGGCATCGATCACCCAGTCCGGGCCATGGATGATCGACGTTGATCGTGTGCTCGCACGTGCCGCTCGCGATCGCCGCTTCGATCGGGTCCCCACTGCGCTTGAAGCCGATGTTGCAACTCGAAAGGACCCCCATGGCAACTGAGTTCTTGATGCCGAAGCTCGGGCTCACAATGGAGGAGGGCACCATCATCGAATGGCTGGTGGCCGATGGCGACGCGGTCGAAGTCGGTGCTGCCGTCTTGCGGATCGAAACCGACAAGACCGAGACCGAGGTCGAGGCGACTTCGGCCGGCCGACTGCACGTTGTGGGCCGCCCCGGCGACACGTTCGGGTGTGGCGAGTGCATTGGTTGGTTACTGGCGCCCGGCGAGGAGTCACCTGGAGCGGACGCGCAGGTCTCGGCTGCTGGGTCCGGGTCGCCGACTGCGCCTGCGGCTGCGACCCAGGCTCCGCAACTGAGCCCGGTCGGGTTAGCGTCGGCCCCTGCCGCAGGTGGACGCGTCATGGCTTCGCCGCTCGCCAAACGCCGTGCCGTCGAGCGCAACATCGACCTGCGGTCCGTCCGCGGGACCGGGCCCGACGGCCGGATCGTGGCGGCCGACGTCGACGAGGTGGTCGTGGCGCCCGGCGGCACGCCCGCCCCTGCGCTGGCGACGGCGCCGGCGCCCGCAGCGCCGCTGTCGTCGTCGAGCGGCGGCCTGTGGCCGACGACAACTGCGGCCCGCCAGCTCGCCGATCTGCTGGGCATCGACGTGGCCCATGTGCCACTCGACCCGGTGGACGGGTACGTCACTCGTGAGTCGGTTGCGCGACACGTACGTGGCCTGCTCGCTGCCTCTGCCGCTGCCGGCCCTGGACCGGTCACACCTGCCACGGTTGCGGCCGCCCCTGCAGCAACCGCGGGGCTTGCGCCCGCCACGCAGACACCGTCGTCCACGATCCGGCTCGCGGGCATGCGCGGCATCATTGCCAAGCGCATGCGTGAGTCGCTGACGCAGATGGCCCAACTGACCCTGTTCATGGACGCCGACTTCGAGGCAGTGGTCGCCGATCGAGCTCGACGATCCGCGCAGGGCCGGCCGCCGAGCTACACGGACTACGTCATTGCTGCGGCGGCACGGGCACTCGTGCAGCACCCCGTCGCCAACTCGCAGATCACTGGTGACGGCGTGGCGTTGCTGCCCGCGGTGCACGTGGGTATGGCGGTGGCACTCGAGGGTGGCTTGATCGTTCCCGTCATTTCGGACACGGCGTCGCGTGACCTTGCTTCGCTCAGCGTCGAAAGCAGCCGTCTGGCCGCTGCGGCGCGAGATGGTGCGCTGAAGCTTTCGGAACTGGAGGGCGGCACCTTCTCGGTGAGCACGCTCGGGATCTTCGGCGTCGATGGATTCACGCCGGTCATCAACCCGCCGAACACGTGCATCCTCGGCGTCGGGCGCCTGCGTGGCGACCTGGTACTCGCGGCCGACGGCACCGTCACGTCTCGTCAGCGCGTCACGCTCAGCCTCACCTGGGACCATCGGGCGTTCGACGGTGCCCCGGCTGCCGCCTTCTGCGCATCGATCGTCGCGCTGTTGAACGACCCGGGCGCGCTCGACGCGCCGGTGAGCTGAGAGGTGCTGGATGATCGACTTCCAAGAAATGTTCCATGTCGGCGTCCGGGTCCCCGACCTCGCTGCCGCGATGGACGAGTTGGGCGCCAGCCTCGGCGTCAGGTGGGCCGAACCCCGCGAGAATCCCGAACAGGCCCTGTGGACGCCCGAGTTGGGCCTCCAGCAACTCCATCTCAGGTACACGTACTCGGCCGAGGGGCCGCAGCACATCGAGCTGCTGGAGGGCCCAGGCGGTAGTTTCTGGGATGGCCGCACCGATGGCGGCGTCCACCACGTTGGCATCTGGGTCGACGCGGTGGCGGAGGAGACCGATCGCCGGGTGGCGGCTGGCTGGCGCATGGTTGGCTCACAGCGCGACCCGGGCGAGGGCAAGGGCTATGGGATGTTCAGCTATGTCCAGCCGCCCAGCGGATTGATCGTGGAGCTCGTGGACCGTGCGGTGTTGCCACACTTCGAACAGTGGTGGGGCGCAGCGCTGCGCTGAGCCGGGGTTCACACGGCGGTCGTCGCCGCGATGTCGCGGCCCCATCGGTAGTCGGCCTTGCCGTTGGGCGCACGGTAGACCTCGTCCACGAACACCACCCGTCGGGGCGTTTTGTAATCGGCAATCTGCGCCGCCACGGTGGCAATGATCTCGTCCGCCGACGTCGGCGTCGACACGGAACAGACCAGTACGACCGTCTCACCAAATCGCGGATGCGGTGCACCGACGACGATGCAGTCGATGACGGTCGGGTGTCGCCGCGCGGCAACCTCGACCTCTTCGGGGTAGATCTTCTCCCCGCCGGAGTTGATGCACACCGAACCACGCCCGAGCAGCGCGACGGTTCCGTCGACAGCGATCGTGGCGAAGTCGCCCGGCACGGTGTAGCGAACACCTTCGACCTCCCTGAACGTCGCGGCCGTCTTCGCCTCGTCCTTCCAATAGCCGCGTGGCATTGCCCCGGCCGCGGCGAGCATGCCCGGCGTCGTACTGCCGCGGGACAAGATCGAGCCGGTCTCCGGATCGATGGTGACGACGTGCGCTGGTGCGGTGAAGACAGAGGTCTCCGGGGGCTCGTGACCGGGCGGCGTCATCGACACCGCAAATGGCCCACCCTCGGACGCACCGATCATGTCGAAGATCATCGCGTTGGGCAGATGTCGTTGAAATGCGCGCTTCTGTTCCGCCGAGAGCGTTGCGCCCGTCGAGACGACGCGGGTGACCGACGTGAGGTCACGGGGGACGTCGCGCTGCCCGGAGCCCTCCAGCGCCTCGTTCATCGGCCGCGCGAACGCGTCGCCGACCAGCGAGATCTGCGAGACCCGGTGTCGCTCGACCAACTCCCACAACTCGTCGGCGTCGAACGATCGACCGCCGAGCAACACCACCGTCCCGCCCATCACGAACGCACCGATGGCCAGGAACAGCGCGGTGCCGTGCATCAGTGGTGGCGCGCACAGCATCACCGGGCTCTTGCCCTCTGCCTGCAGCGACGCAGCGATTCGCCCGACATCGGCAACGGTGGTGGGGATCGCGATGCCGGCCGAGGCGTACGCGGTGAATGCCAAGGCTCCGAACAGATCGACGTGGCGCCAGACGACACCTTTCGGACTGCCGGTGGTGCCGCCGGTGTAGAGCATCAGCGCATCGTCTCCCGAACGTTGGATGCGCGCGGCGGGTACCGAACTGGCGACGAGGTCGTGGTACCACTCGGCGCCGCCAACGAGTGGCGAGCCGTCGTCCACCTGCACGAGTGTTGTCACGGTGGGCATCGAGGCCATCGCATCGGCCACGCGTGTGCCGAGCGAACCGTGGAAGATCAGGACACTGGCTCCGGCGTTGTCGCAGATGTACGCGATCTCCGCCGGCTTGTAGCGGTAGTTGACATTGACCGGCGTGGCTCGCAGCTTGAACGCGGCATATGAGGACTCGAGGTACTCGGGGCAGTTGAACATCAGCTGCGCAATGCGCGTTGCGGGCCCTGCGGCGCGTGTGGCGAGCGCGGTCGCCAGTCGCGCCGCACGCTGGTCGAGATCGCGCCAGGTCAGGGTGGCAGTGCCGACGACGAGCGCCGTATGGTCGGGCTGCGTGTCGGCGAATGCCTCCCACAGCGTCGCCCAGTTCTCGCTCAGTCCCGCAGCGCCGTCGTCCGTCATCAGCGATTCCCTCCGTTGACGAGCAGGGTCTGGCCGGTGATCCAACCAGCGGCAGGCGAGGCAAGGAACACGACTGCGTTGGCGACATCGTCGGGGGTGCCCAACCGGCCGAGGGGGACGCCCCACTTCGCCGCCAGTTCGGGTAGGTCGTCCTCGGTCGCGCCGAAGAACTCCATGAAGACTTCCGTGGGGACGGGCCCCGGGGCTACCCCGTTGACGCGCACACCTCTCGGAGCCAACTCGAGCGACAGCGTGCGCGTCAGGCTGTCGACTCCCGCCTTCGCTGCGGCGTACGGGCCGTTGTTCGGAGAACCCTTCAGCGCGGCACCCGACGAGATGTTGATGATCGAACCGCCATCCTCGATCACGCGCGCTGCGGCGCGAGCGCACGTGAACACCGCCCTCAGGTTGACGTCGAGCTGATAATCCCACTGACTGTCGGGCATGTTCGCAAGTGTTCGCGGTGTGCGGTCGTCGGCACCGCCGGCGTTGCTGACCCAGAGTGAGACTCGCCCCATCTCCGATTTGGCGCGCTCGGCGAGCGTGTCGACGAAGGCTCCATCGGTGATGTCGCCGGGGATCACGAGTGCACGCCGGCCCAGCCCACGGACCACCTCGGCCACGGTGTCGATTTCGTTCGTGCGCCGTGCGGTGAGAACGACGTCGCAGCCCGCCTGGGCGAGAGCGATGGCGATGCCCTCACCGATACCGCGACCTGCGCCGGTCACCACGGCAACGCCATCTTTCAACGAGAATCGTTCGAGCACTGTGTCAGCCATGTTGCGTCCTTCGGTTGCCATGTTGGATCTTGCGGTTGAGGTATCGAGCGTTCTCAGAGCGGCCCTGAACGTGCTCAAATGGTGCATGAAATTCGGACTCGCATTTGCCAGCAGTGTCGGAACCGATCCAGTCTCGGCGCTGGAGATCTCCAGGGTTGCCGAGGCGGTGGGATTCGAGTCTGTGTGGGGTGGCGAACATGTGGTCATGCCGACGACGATCTCGTCGCCCTATCCGTACACGACCGATGGAAAGATCCCCGCAACTCCCGAGACGTCGATTCCCGATCCATTGATCTGGTTGGCCTATGTCGCTGCCGCAGCACCAACGCTGCGACTGGGCACCTGCATCCTGATCCTGCCGCAACGTAACCCATTGGTGCTGGCGAAGGAACTGGCCACGCTGGACCACCTCTCTGGTGGCAGGGTCGAGTTGGGCATCGGTGTCGGCTGGATGAAGGAAGAGTTCGATGCGCTCGGCGTCCCGTGGGAGCGACGCGGCACGCGCAACGACGAGTACGTCGCAGCGATGCGCACCGTCTGGTCCGGCAGTCACGTCGAGTTTCACGGCGATTTCGTCGACTTCCAGCC
>JAYTSB010000008.1:0-7327 GCA_043745825.1 Actinomycetota bacterium
ACCAGAGCTGCGAGCTCCACGTTCTCGCGCACGCTCAGGTTCTTGAACAGGCGGAGGTTCTGGAACGTGCGCGCCAGGCCGGCGCGAGCAACCTGCACCGGCGTTGCTTCGGTGAGATCGGCATCGCCCAACGTGACGCGACCGGCCTGCTCTTGGACGAGACCGGTGATCACGTTGAAGAGCGTCGTCTTGCCGGCGCCGTTCGGCCCGATCAGTCCGACGATCTCGCCGGGACGCACACGGATGCACGCTTCGTCGAGGGCGGTGAAGCCGCCGAAGCGAACGGTGGTGTTGCTCGCTTCGAGCGTGCTGACTCCGACGTGGGCAAGCTCGGCCGGCGGTTGCGGCACGCTTGCCGCGCGGCGCCGGAGCCAGCGGGTGAGATCGATGTCGCCGAGCAGGCCACCGGGGCGGAGCAGCATGACCAACAGCATCGCGACGCCGAGGAAGAGGTCCGGGAAGCGCTCGATATCTAGCCGCTGCGGGTCGCCGAGCTGGCGGAAGAGCTCGTTGCCGGCGGTGATCAGCACGGCGCCGAGGACCGCGCCGCTGAGGGTTCGCATCCCGCCGACGACGAGCATGACGAGGATCAGGATCCCGGAGTCGAGCGTGAACTGCTTGGGGTTGACGCTGCCCAGCGACTGGGCCCGCAACGAACCGCCGAGGGCGATGACTGCGATGCTCACCACCCAGGCGGCGTATCGCGACGTGAAGAGGCGGATGCCCAGCGCCGGTGCGGCGAGCTCGTCCTCGCGAGTCGCAACGGCGAACCTCCCGACCCTGCTTTCGCGGAACACGTGCGCGACCACCAATGCAAGGAAGACTCCGAGCCACAGCCACACGCTGCTCGTCAGTTGCGGGATCCCGGACAGCCCGCCTGCGCCACGCGTCAGTTCCTTCCACGTCTTGACCAGTTGATCCACGACGAACAGGGCTGCGAGCGTGATCATGGTCGGCGCCAAACCGCTGGCCCGACAGACCACCAGCCCGATCGACGCCCCGAGCAGGGCGGTGATCACCACGGCGAACACTGTCGATCCGAACGACCCGAGGTGCAGGTCGGCCAAGCCGAAGGGCAGGTTCGGCAGCGACTTCGTCTTGATGGCGAGCGGAATGACGACCACAGCTGTGCCGTACGCCGCGATCTGGGCGAAGGCCATGTGCCCAAAGCTGAGCACGCCGGTGTTGCCGATGAAGATCTGCATGCCGATCACGAGGATGAGGTTCGACAGCAGCTCGTCGATCAGCAAATGCCGGGAGCCTCCACCGGTCGCCGTGTACGCAGTGGCGAGCACGAACACCGCTGCGAGCAGTGCCGCACTGGACACCACGCTGCGCACGTACCGGTTCGCCAACGCTCGGCGCACGGGATACATCACACGCGCTCCGCCGACGCGACCCTGAACAGACCATCCGGGCGCAACACGAAGAACAGCGCAATCCCGATGAAGACAATGCCGGTCGAGAAACGGTCGAGGCCGTCGGCGATGTCCGGCAGGTAGGCACGAGTGATCGTTTCGAGCAGGCCGAGTGCCAGTCCGCCGATGACGGCGCCGGAGAAGCTGCCGAGCCCGCCGATCACCGCAGCAATGACGGCCTTGATCAGCCAATCGGAACCCATCGCGGGCTCCGCAGAGGGGGTGCGCATGACGATCAGGCACGCAGCGATGCCCGCCAACATCCCGGCGAACGCGAAGGCGCCGGAGATCACCCGGTTGGCATTGACGCCCATCAACCGCGCTGCGTCGAAGTCTTCCGCCGCACCACGCACGGCGATCCCGAACATCGTTCGCCGGAACACGATGGCAGTGCCGATCAAGGTGACGGCGGTGACGGCGATGGTGACGAGGTCCATCACCTCCAAGCGGACGCTGCCGAGCCGGAACGAATCGAACACCCAGGCCGGCTTGGGGAACGCACGTTGCTTCGGCGAGACGAAGATCTGCCAGAGAGCGTGCGACAACCGCTCGAGCGCGAAGGATGTCAGCAGCAACGTGAACGGGTTGGCGTTGCGCACCCACCTGAACGCGATCTGCTCCGTCGCCACCGACGCCACCACGGCGCCGGCCACGATCACGACCGGCATCCACCACCAACTGCCGCCGTGCAGGAAGAAGAAGTACGCCGTGTAGGCGCCGACGGTGATCAGTTCGCCGTGAGCGAAGTTGACCAGGTGCATCACGCCGAAGATCAGCGAGATGCCGAGCGCGAGCAGGGCGTACGTGCTGCCGACACCGAGCCCATCGACGAGGCTTTGCAGCACGCGCGTCATGACGGCACTGCGCCGTCCGTGCCGATGAAGTGCTCGAACAGGTCGGTCTGGGCCGACAGTT
This sequence comes from Actinomycetota bacterium, assembly GCA_043745825.1. Lineage (GTDB taxonomy): Bacteria > Actinomycetota > Acidimicrobiia > Acidimicrobiales > Ilumatobacteraceae > WLMZ01. The sequence continues at coordinate 2,334 of JAYTSB010000008.1, forward strand.
CGCGGCCTGTTCCCTGGGCGACCACGCGACCCGTTCGCAGCACGTACCCGCGATCGGCGAGTTGCAACGCCCGCGCGGCGTTCTGCTCCACCACCAGCATCGTGCGCCCCTGGGCGCGCAGGGTATCGAGCAGATCGAAGATGACATCCACGAGCGTCGGCGCAAGGCCGAGCGTCGGCTCGTCGAGCAGCAGCAGTCGCGGGTTGCTCATCAGCGCCCGTCCGACCGCCAACTGCTGGGCCTCTCCACCCGACAGGAATCCGGCCGCGGTGTCCCAGCGGCTGCGCAGCACGGGGAACAGCTCACCCATCTCCTCGAGTCGCTGGCGGCGCTCTGCCGGCCGGATCGTCACCCCGGCAAGCTTGAGGTTCTCGCTGACGGTGAGGTCACGGAAGATCCGTCGATGCTCGGGAACCAGCGCCATCCCGGCCTTGACCAGCTTGGCCGGATCTGCCCCGGTCACGTCGCTGCCATCGAAGCGCACGCGACCGGACGCGCACTGCAACAGCCCGGCAACGGTGTTCAGCAGCGTGGTCTTCCCGGCCCCGTTGGGTCCGATCAGCACGACCAGCTCGCCGGTGTCGACCTGCAACGAGGCGTCCTGCAGCGCTGTGATGGCGCCGTAGCGGGTGGTGATTCGGTCGATCTCGAGCAGCACAGCCGGTTTGATCCCTCGCGGGCCCGCAGGCGATGTCAGGAAGCCGCGATGTAGGTCGGGCGGAGCGCTTCGACGAACGTGGGTGCGCCGTCTTTGACCTCGAGGATCACGACGTCCTTCTCGGGGACACCGCCTGTGCCCTTGTAGCTGACCGTACCGGTGGTCACGGGGACGTTCACGAGGTTGTCGATCGTCGAGATCAACGTCGCGCTGTCGACCGAACAGGCTTCTGTGGCGGCGGCGGCGATGATCTGCACTGCGTCGGCAGCGAGGGCACCGAAGCTGATGGTCTCGATGTTCGCTCCCGCTGCCGCGGCCTCGTCCAAGAACTTCTGCACACCGTTCGACGGCTGCGGGAAGGTGTGTGCGGCGAACACCGCACCGTTGGCGATGTCGCCGGCGCTCCACACCACCGTGGCATCGAACCCGTCGACTCCCATCACGACGATGTCACCCAATCCGGCGGCGTCCAGCTGCTCCATCAAGGTCTGCGTCTGAGGCATCACCATCGCCGTGAACAGCACCTGCGGCGCCGTGTCGAGGCTGGCGACGTCGTTGACCTGCGTCGAGAAGTCGGTGTCGGCGAGGCTGAACGAGAAGTCACGCTCCACGGTGCCGCCTCCGTGCTCGAAAGCATCCTTGAAGTATTCAGGGTTGCCGGAAAAGTACACGTCGTCGGTGGAGCTGAAGGTGATCGCTGTCTTGTAGTCCTTCGACAGGGCGTACTCGGCGACGGCAGACGACTGCACGGGATCGCTGAAGCTGGCGAGGAAGGCGCCCCGACTGGGATCGGCCAGCGACGGGTCCGTCGAGGCCATGTAGACCACGGGCGCCTTGCCGGCAACGGTGTCGAGCAGCGGCAGTCCGGTGTTGGAAAATGGCGGCCCGATGAGGGCGTTCACACCGCTGTCGAGCAGCTCCTGCGCGGCGCGCTGCGTCGCAGCGGGATCGCCCTGGACATCCTTGACCTGGTACTCGATGGGCAACCCACCGACACCGCCGGAAGCATTGATCTGGTCGACCATCACCTTCGCCGCCTCGGATCCGGGCTGGTCGGAGAAGGCGCCGAGCTCACCGAGGTCGGCCGCGAACCCGATCTTCAGAGGCGTCTCGAGCGTGCAGTCATCCGTCGGTGCACTGCTGCTGCTGCCGGTGTCAGCGGTCGCTGCCGGTGGACTGGAAGCAGCCGGACTGCTTGCGGCCGTGCTGCTTGCGGCCGTGCTGACGCTCGCCGCAGGAGCGGCGGCGGTCGTCTCCGTCGCGTTGCCGTCGTCGCTGCCGCACGACGCCGCGAGCAAGCCGAGCGTCGCGATGGTGACCAGAACAAAAGGCTTTCTCATGATTCCCCCGAGCCGAGCAGATACTGCGCAATAGTAGTCATTCCGAGCAAATTGTTTGGTACCAAATGAGTTGTGGCCAGGGCAGCTGGTTCACGCCGGCGCAATCTCCATCGGCAGCCGCTTGATCCCGGAGATGAAGTTGGATCGCAGTCGTTCCTCCGGTCCGCAGATCGTCGCAGCGCCCAGGCGCGGCAGCAACTCCTGCAGCACGATCTTGATCTCCATTCGGGCCAACTGCGCCCCGAGGCACAGATGCGGGCTCATCAGGCCGAACGCGACGTGGGGGTTCGGGCTGCGGTGGATGTCGAATGTGTATGGATCGTCGAACATCTCGCTGTCGTAGTCGGCGGAGATGAACCAGATCACCACCTTCTGACCTTGTCGAATCTCGCGTCCGCGCAGATCCGTGTCACGTGTGGCCGTGCGCCGGAAGTGCATGGTGACCGTGCCCCAACGCAGGATCTCCTCCACCGCGCTTTCGACGAGCACGGGGTCGGTGCCGATCGCCTCGCGCAACTCGCCAAGCTGATCGGGTCGTTCGATCAATGCCTTGATCCCGGCGGCCATCGTGTAGCGGGTCGTGTCGTTGCCAGCCGCGACGAGCAGCGTGAAGAAGTTGTTGAACTCGTGCTCGCTGAGCGCCTCACCGTCGATCTTCGGCTTCAGCAGATCGCTGATGACGTCGTCGGTGGGATGCGTTCGGCGCAACCGGGCCTGCTCCTGCGCGTACCGGAACAGGTCGTAGCCAGCCGGACTCCTGAAGGGCATCATCCGGAACTCGTCGGTGTCCACCAGACCCACGGGATGCGAGGTGAACTCCGGATCGGTGTTGCCCAGCAGCGCATCACCCTTTTCGACCAACCAGGGACCATCGGCCTCGGGCACGCCGAGCAATGCCCCGAGCATCCGCATCGGCAGCTGCTTGGCGATGTCCTCGACGAAGTCGATGCGCGGACCCATCGCCATGGCTCGGTCCACGACCTGTTCGGCGAGGAGACGGATCGCATGCTCGTAGGCGAAGACCTCGCGACGGCTGAACGGCTTGCTGACCAACCGGCGGTACGCCGTGTGCTGCGGCGGGTCGAGCTCCATCATCGTCGTGCGCGCCGCAGCCTCCTCGGGCGCCATCTCTTCCAGTCGGATCCCCTGCGCCGAGGAGAAGATGTCGACGTTGCGGCTGACGTGCAGCAGGTCGTCGTAGCGCGTCACGGCCCAGAACCCGCTGCCACCGTCGTGCTCGTTCCACCAACTGACGGGATCGTCGTTGCGCAATCGCTGGAAGGTGGCGTGCGGCACGCCGCGCACATAGGTGTCGGGGTCGATGATGTCCGCGTCGTCGGGGCCCGGCGCGCCGGACATCACGACGCCGATCTCTGCTCGTCGAGTTCGGCGCTGTGGTTGCGCTCCAGCGTGGTGCCGCCGTTCCAACTCGTACCAACTTCGCGCCAGAACCCGGCGATCATCTCCACCGGAGCCAGCCGCGTCAACTCTTCCACCGGGGAGTCGTGCAGGTCCAAGGTTGCGTTGCCCGTGAAGCACGGGCCGACCTCTGCGTCATAGCCTCGCATCGTGACCAACTCGTGCAGGCTGTCGCCGCCGTCGCGCTCGATAGCTGGGAAGAAGCGGTGGTGCAGCATCGGGTGACCGTTGACGAAGCCGGCGGATTCGGTGGTTCCGGTGATGGTGAAGCTGGCGTCGATCAGCCGGCGGCCAGCGGCACTCGCGGTGGCCCCGAATCGTCCGCCGATCTCCAGCCGCGGTCCGGCTCGTCCGACCCGGACCGGCCGGGTGAGGTACAGCTCGCCCATCTTCTTCGGGTAACCCTGGTGATGGCCGCGCACCATCGCGAAGTCCTTGTCCACCCAGATGTAAACGCAGCGGCTGTAGGTGTCGCCGCGGTACGAGCAGCGAACCACGACGAACGTCTCCATGTACTGGCTGCGGACCGGATCGAGCAGCTCCTCGTAGGAGTTACTGCAGCTCTGCCAATCGGCCCAGATGATCGCCACCGCACCTGGGTCGTGGTCCGCAGGCGCAAGGGGAGCAGGCAGTAGCTCCGCGACAGCGGCAGGGTCGGTTCGGTACTCGATCGTCAACATCTGCCCGCTGTAGTGCCACGGCGGGCTCGGTACGAGCGAGCTCCGACCCGTGGCGCTGCGTGGGAACATGAACCCGCTGAGTTCGTCGGCCATGGGGTCCAGCATAATCATTTGGACCCAAACGAAATTCGAAGAGATGGAGAGAACGTCATGTCCGAGTACCGCAGGATCCTGCTCGAGGGCGTCGCGACGCCGGTGACGGTCGACGGAGATGAGTTGATCGCTGGAGACGGCCGGCGCGTCGCAGCAGCCGCAGCGGTGCACCTGCCGCCGTCGGAGCCGTCGAAGATCCTGTGCGTCCACCTCAACCACATCTCTCGTGTCCAAGAGTTTCAGATCCAGTTGCCAGCGGCGCCGACCTACTTCCAGAAGCCGCTCTCGGCGCTCAATGCCCATGGCGGCAGCGTCGTGCGCCCCGACCGGTGCAAGTGGCTCAACTACGAGGGCGAGGTGGTCATCGTGATCGGACGCCCGTGCCGCAACGTCTCGGCAGCCGAGGCCGGCGCATTTGTGGCCGGGTACACCATCGGCAATGACTTCGGGCTCCACGATTTCCGTGACACCGACGCAGGGTCGATGCTGCGGGTCAAGGGCAGCGACACGCTGTGCCCGGTGGGTCCAGGCTTGATCACGGATTGGGACTTCCACGGCAAGCGGATCAGAACTCTCGTCAACGGCGAGGTGCGCCAGGACGGCAGCACCGATGAGATGACCTGGGACATGCACTACCTGATCGCTGACCTCGCCCGCACGATCACGCTGCTGCCGGGCGACATGATCTTCTCCGGGACGCCCGCCAACAGCCGATCGGCGGAGCCGGGCGACGTGGTCACGGTCGAGGTGGAGGGTCTTGGATCTCTCACGAACAGGATCGTCCACGGGCCGGTTGCGATTCGC
>JAYTSB010000009.1:0-3534 GCA_043745825.1 Actinomycetota bacterium
GCAGGTCGTGCGCGGGCAGTACCTCGGCTATCGCAACGAGCCCGGTGTCGCCCAGGAGTCCGAGACGGAGACGTTCATCGCCCTGAAGTGCGAGATCGACAACTGGCGGTGGGCGGGCGTGCCGTTCTTCTTGCGCACCGGCAAGCGGTTGGCCGAAGGTGCCCGCATCATCTCGATTGCGTTCCGCGAACCCCCCAAGAGCATGTTCCCGCCGGGTTCCGGCGTCGGCGCGCACGGTCCCGACCACCTCACCTTCGACCTCGCCGATGCCTCCAAGCTGTCGCTGTCCTTCTACGGCAAGCGGCCGGGTCCGGGCATGAAGCTCGACAAGCTCAGCCTGCAGTTCGCGTTGCACGAGACCGGACGTGAGGGCGATGTGCTGGAGGCCTACGAGCGGCTCATCCACGATGCGATGAGCGGTGACCACACCCTGTTCACCACCGCCGAGGGCATCGAGCGGCTGTGGGAGCTGTCCATGCCGCTGCTGCAGTCGCCGCCACCGGTGCGGTCCTACTCGCCGGGTTCATGGGGTCCGAATGCGATTCATCAGCTGATCGCTCCGCACGCATGGCGGTTGCCCTTCGAGCGCGGCTGGCGCAGCAAGCCCTGATTCTCAGACGGGACTGCGCCGGTTCTGTTCGACGAGACGTCGACCGAGCCGGCGCAGCTCGCCACGCAGCGAGTCCGGCTCGAGCACGTCGAACGGGGTCTCCAGACCGGCCAGGAATCGAGCCACCCAGTCGTCGCCGCCGCCGATCTCGACGATGCTGCACATGGCATCGTCGGGATCAGGTCGCACCACGCCCACCGTCCGCGGGATCTCGTGCCGTGCCGCCTGCGGCGTGGCGTGCAGGCGCACGAGGGCACGCTGCGGGTAGGAGTGCACGGCCAGGCCCTCGGCGACGAACGTCGCAGCGTCCGGTTGGTCCGTGCGCTGGAAACGCGCGCCGGTGGTGCGCACCCGCTCCGCACGGTCGACCCGGAAGGTGCGCCAAGCGTCGCGGTCGATGTCGAAGGCCACGAGGTACCACAGCTGTCGCACGCTGACGAGGCGGAACGGCTCCGTGTGGCGCATGGACTCGGCGCCATCGCCGGTGCGGTAGTCGAACCGGGTTCGCTCACTGCGAGCGCAGGCGATCGCGAGTGCCATCAACGTCTCCACGCTGCCCGAGTCGTTGGCCCGCTCGGCCGTGCTGGACACGCCGACCACGACCTCGGAGAAGGCCGCCACCCGTTCGCGCAGCGTGGCCGGCATGACCTGGCCGACCTTGGTCAGCGCGCTGATGGCTCCGTCGGCCACCGCTGCCGAGGCGCGTCGCGACACGTCGTGCAGCGCAACGGCGATCGATACGGCCTCGTCGTCGCTCAGCAGCAGCGGGGGTAGCCGTCCCCCGGCGCCGAGCGAGTAGCCGCCGTACTTGCCGGTGACCGACTCGATCGGATAGCCGAGAGTCCTGAGCCGGGTGATGTCGCGACGGATCGAGCGTTCGGTGACTTCCAAGCGCTCAGCGAGGTCGTTGCCGCGCCACGTTGCGCGAGAAGACATCAGGGTGAGCAGGCGGAGGAGTCGGGCCGGCGTGTCGATGCGACGAGTGTGTCACAGTTGCGGACCTGTTCTGTCCGCAATCGTGCATACGTTCGATGACATCAACGACGACATCATCCTCGACTCGCCCTCCAGCGACAGGCGGGCCTGCGTGACGAGGCGCGCCGCATCCGGCTGGCGCGAACCTCGAGGAACCGCCACGAAAATCTCGACCCGACTCAGCTCAGGCAGAGGGATGGCTGACCAGGAACACGGGGTACCCGGAAGCGATGTCGAGCAGCTGTTGATCGTCCGCGGTCGAGTCGACGCCGTTGAAGAACACGCCGACCTCGGCCTTCCAGCGGCGGAGGTAGGCGCGCAGGATCTCCGGCTTGGCGGCGTCGTCGAGCTCGGTGGCCATGAACGCCTCCACTCGCCGGCCGACGCGCAGCTCACCAGTGCCGGCCGCACGCAGGTTCCGCACCCAGTGGGTGGTGCCGCGAGGCGCCACGAGGTACTGCACGCCTTCGAACGTCAACAGGTTCACCGGCACGGACCGCCACTCGCCGCTGGACCGGCCGCGGACGCGCAGCTCGCGTGATCCCCAGACGCTGAGGCCGAGGCGGGTGAGGAACCGCACAGCACGGTTGAACACGTGGCGGGTGAACCAGCCGGGCTCGAGGTAGCGGCGGTCGGTCACGGTGGGGGAGTTGTGCGTGTCGGCGTCCGGGGTGTGGGTGGGGTCGGTCATCAGCGTGTGATCCTTCTCGTGGAACGAGAGCAGTGCTCTCGGATGTTGAGCATCAGCATGAGGCAGCCGGGCAGTCATGTCAAGAGCAGTGCTCACATGTGTGAGTGATGATCTCGTCAACCGACCGAGGATGGTCTAGAGTTCGCACCGTGTCAGCGACCGCATCCATTCCACGCACGGCCCGCGAGCGGGCGCGTCGTGAGATCACGGGCGAGATCACCCGGGTGGCCCGCGAGCACCTCGCCGTCGGGGGAGCGGCCTCGGTCTCGCTGCGCGCAGTTGCTCGGGAGCTCGGGATGGTGTCGTCCGCCGTCTACCGGTACTTCCCGAGTCGTGACGATCTGCTCACCGCCTTGATCGTCGACGCGTACGCGTCCGTGGGTGCTGCGGCGCAGGAAGCCGAGCGGACGGTGCCCCGCGCCGACCGGATGGGTCGCTGGCTCGCCGTCGCCCACGCCGTGCGCGCCTGGGCCAAGGCCGCCCCGCACGAGTACGGCCTGATCTTCGGGACGCCCGTGCCGGGCTACCGCGCCCCACAGGACACCATCGATCCCGCGACTGCGGTGCCCGTGCTGCTGTTGGAGCTGCTCGCCGATGCCGGTGCCGCCGGGCGTTCGGTGACGTGGGCGGGTCGGCCGATCGCCGCCGAGGTCCGCCGCGACCTCTCCGCCTTGCGGGCATCACTCGCCGGCGTTGTGTCCTCGCCCATCGACGACGCCACGGCGATTCAGGGCATCATGGCGTGGACGCAACTGATCGGCATGATCAGCTTCGAGCTGTTCGGTCACCTGCAGAACGTGATCAGCGATCACGACCGCTACTTCGGCCAGCAGATGCGCAACATCGGCCTCGATCTCGGGTTCGGCTCGCGCCCGGCCCGGCGCTGACCGATGGCCGTGCCGCGGTTCTCCCGCGCCGAGCTGGCAGCCTTCCACGGGCGACGCGTCGACGATCTGCTCGGCGATCACACCGAGCTCTTGTTCGTCGGCATCAACCCGGGCTTGTGGACGGCGGCGGTCAACGCTCACTTCGCCCGCGCCGGCAACCGGTTCTGGCCCGCGTTGCATCGTGGCGGCGTGCTGCCGCGCCTCATCGATGCGCGAGGCGGGATGTCGGCGTCGGATCGTGAGATGGTTGTGGGGGCCGGCATCGGCATCACCAACATCGTGCCTACCGCATCCGCCCGCGCCGACGAGCTGACCCGGGCAGAGCTGCTGGAGGGCGGGGCCCGCCTGACCGAGCTCGTTGGCCGGTTGCG
>JAYTSB010000010.1:0-3433 GCA_043745825.1 Actinomycetota bacterium
CCGGATGATGGCGCTCGTCGTCGCCGCCACGCAGCAGGCCCGAGCCGGTGCTGAGCGGGTGCTGGAGATCCTCGACGTCAACGCCGAGGTCATCGACCGTCCCGGTGCATGGGTGCTGACCGACTCGCCGTCCGAAGTGGCCGGCGCAGCCCCGGGCTTGAGCGGCAGGTCAATTGAGTTCGACGACGTGCGGTTCGGGTACACCACCACCGAGCCGGCACTCGACGGGTTCACCCTGCGCGTCGCGCCGGGCGAAGTCGTCGCCCTCGTCGGTGGCAGTGGCTCCGGCAAGTCGACCGTGACGGCGCTGCTGCCGCGGTTCTACGACGTTGCCGCTGGGGCCATCCGTATCGATGGCATCGACGTGCGCGACGTGACGCTGGAGTCATTGCGGCGCCAGGTCGGCGTGGTGTTCGAGGAGGCGTTTTTGTTCTCGGACTCCGTGCGCGAGAACATCGCCTACGGACGCCCGGACGCGACCATCGAACAGGTTCGTGCCGCGGCCCGTGTGGCCGGCGCGGAGGCGTTCATCGATGCGCTGCCGGACGGTTTGAACACGGTGGTGGGCGAGCGCGGGCTCACGCTCAGCGGCGGTCAGCGCCAGCGCATCGCCCTCGCCCGGGCGGTGGTCAGCAACCCCAGCATCCTCGTGCTCGACGATGCCACCTCGGCCGTGGACACCACCACCGAGGAGGCGATCCACGCGGCGCTGCGCGACGTGATGGCGGGGCGCACCACGCTGCTCGTGGCGCATCGAGCGTCCACCGTGCGCCTGGCTGACCGGGTCGTGGTGCTGGATCGCGGCCGCGTGGTGGACGAGGGATCACACGACGAACTTCTGGCCCGCAGTGCCAACTACCGGGCGTTGCTCGGCGACGACACCGGTGAGCTCACCCTCGATGACGACCATGCACCGATCGGTGGCGTGACCCCCTCGGCGTGGCCAGGCATCGATCGCGCCGGGGTTCCCGTGGCCCCGAACCTTGCCCCGACGGGCCGGGCTGCCACGGGCGCGCCGGGTGTCGGCAACTTCGGCGCCAACCTTGCGGCCACACCACAACTGTTGGCCGCCCTCGCCAAGCTGCCGCCGGCCGACGACGAGCCGAACGTGGACATCGCCGCCGCCGCGGCCGTACCACCGGAACCGTTCCGCGTGCTGCGCTTCGTGCGCCCCTGGCGGCGTTGGCTCGGGCTCGGCCTGCTGTTCGTAGCCCTCGACGCGTTCCTCACCGTGTTGGGTCCGGTGCTCATTCGCCACGGCATCGACGCCGGTGTCTCCAAGGATTCCACCCGGGTCCTCTGGGCAACCTCGATCGCGTTGGCGCTCGTCACCCTCGTCGACTGGATCGCCACCTGGGCGGGCACGTTCGTCACCGGCCGCACTGCGGAGCGGATGCTCTTGGCCCTGCGGGTGCGCATCTTCAGTCACCTGCAGCGACTCTCGCTGGACTTCTACGACCGCGAGCTGGATGGGCGGGTGATGACCCGCATGGCCACCGATGTGGAGGCACTGTCGCAGCTCGTGCAGAGCGGCCTCGTCAACGCGGTTGTCGGCGTCGCCACGTGCATCGGCGTCGCCGTGTTCCTCGTGCTCCTGTCGCCACCACTGGCACTCGCTGCGGCGTCAGTGCTGCCCGTGCTCATCGCAGCCACGTGGTGGTACCAGCACCGCTCGTCACGGGCCTACCGCATGGCCCGCGACGCAATCGCAACGGTCAACGCGAACCTGCAGGAGAACCTCAGCGGTGTACGTGTCACACAGGCGTACGGCCGCCAGGGTCGCAACACCTCCACGTTCCGTGCGTCCAGCGGCACGTACCTCGATGCCCGGCTGAAGGCGCAGCGGCTGCTCGCGATCTACTTTCCCGGCATCGGTCTGCTTGCAGACATCGGTGGTGTCGCCGTGCTGGCGGCCGGCGTGTCCTTGGTCTCCGACGGACGCACCACGCCTGCGGTGGTGATCGCGTTCGTGCTGTACCTCAACCTGTTCTTCTCTCCGATTCAGCAGTTGTCGCAGGTGTTCGACACGTGGCAGCAGGCCAGTGCATCCACTGCGAAGATCACCGAGTTGCTCACGACGCCATCCACCACGCCACCACCCGAGCACGCGATCAGCCCGGGACGCCTGCACGGCGCGATCGAGCTGCACGATGTTCACCTGTCATACGGAGTCGGCGCCGCCGAGGCGCTGTCTGGCGTCAGCCTGTCCATCGCGCCCGGCGAAACCGTGGCCCTTGTGGGCGAGACGGGCGCTGGCAAATCCACCATCGTCAAGCTGCTCGCCCGGTTCCACGATCCAACGAGTGGGCAGGTGTTCGTGGATGGCATCGACCTGCGCGAGATCGACCTCACCGCATACCGCCAGCAGCTCGGCGTGGTACCCCAGGAGCCGTTCCTGTTCACCGGCACGGTGCGTGACAACATCGCCTACGGTCGGCCTGACGCCACCGATGTCGAGGTCGAAGCTGCGGCCCGTGCGGTGGGCGCGCACTCCTTCATTGCGGATCTTCCCAACGGATATCGCACCGCGATCTCCGAGCGCGGTCGGTCGCTGTCCGCCGGTCAGCGTCAGCTGATCGCGCTGGCGCGCGCCCAGCTCGTGGAGCCGGTGATCCTGCTCCTCGATGAAGCGACCGCGAACCTCGACCTCAACGCAGAGACCAAGGTGCGCGACGCGATGGCAACGGTGGCCAACAGACGCACCACTGTGCTGGTGGCGCACCGCCTCCCGACGGCTCGTACGGCCGATCGCATCATCGTGCTGTCCGACGGCCGAGTCGTGGAAGAGGGCGACCATGACACACTCGTGCGAGCCGCCGGCCGCTATGCCGAGATGTGGGCCGTCCATCACGGCCAGCACGCCTGACGGTCATCATCCAGTGCGTGTCGAGTCGCTGCTGGTTGAACCGCTGCTGGTTGAATCGCTGCTGGTTGAGTCGCTGCTGGTTGAATCGAGGATGTGCGCCGCGACCAGATCGACCCAGCGTGACCACAGCTGCGGCGGGTAGTCGTGGCCCATGCCCTCGATCAGCTCGAACCGTGCGTTCGGGATCAGCTCGGCCGTGCGCCGGCCGCCGTCCGGCGCGATGAGCGTGTCACGGTCGCCGTGCATCACCAGCGTCGGCACCTGCACGGCGCGCAGGGCACCGGCCCGCGAGCCGGAGGCGCGCACGGCCAGGAACTGCCGACTGGTACCGCTCGGGTCGAAGCAGCGGTCGAACGCCGCTTCCGCATCGGCCGCCCACCGCGCCTCGTCGGCGTAGGCAGGGCTGCCCCACTCGCGCAGTCCGGCGATGGCCCGTTCGACCGACGATGCCCGGTCCGTTGCCGGGGGAGCGGTCAGCAACTCCAGCGCGTGCGGGGTGGATGCGCCGTAGTCGGCCTCACCCGTGGTGGACATCACCGACGTGAGCGTGATCACACGCGCCGGGTG
>JAYTSB010000011.1:0-2180 GCA_043745825.1 Actinomycetota bacterium
TCGACCGGGAGTGGCTCCACTGCGAAAACGTCTAGACCGGCACCCGCCAGCCGTTGCTGCTGCAGCGCCTCGACGAGTGCAGGCTCGTCCACCAGGCCGCCGCGGCCGACGTTGATCAACCGCGCCGTTGGCTTCATCGTTGCCAACTGGGCCGCGCCGATCAGGTGCTCGGTGTCGGGTGTGAGGGGTAGGGCGAGCACCACGTAGTCCGCCCAGGCGAGCAGATCGGGCAGCGCCGACAGCGGTCGGGTCTCGCACGGCTCGGTGCCGGTGACCGTGCGACGGCAGCCGATGGTGTTCATACCCAGCGCCGTGGTGAGGCGCGCCGTTTCCTCGCCGATGGGCCCCATGCCGATGATTGCCGCGTTGGCGCCGTCGACCTCTTGGCCGACGTGCGGCGCCCACTCACGCGCCTGCTGGGCGCGCATCCACGCGGGCACGTCACGGCTCAGCCCGAGGATCATCATCGCGACCGTCTGCGCGATCGGAAGCGCTGACGAACCCGATGAGGTCGTGAGGCGCGCACCTCGGCGCACGAATTCCCCGAAGACGGGACTGTCGATGCCGGCCGAAAACGTGTGCAGCCATCGCAGATCAGGCATGTGGAGGCAGGCGGAGATGAACGGTACGGTGCGGCCCGGCCACGCATCTCCGCTGAAGAAGACGAGGCGAATCCGGGCGAGATCCTCGGCCGGCACGGTGTCGTCGCCGGTCATCGTGACGACCTGGAGGCCCGGTGCTGCAGCGGTGAATTCCTCGCCGTAACGTTCCCACGCAGTGTCGGTGCAGAACAGGACCAGTGCGTCGAGATCCGGCGCAGGCTGGTCGCTCAGGACGACTTGACCTTCTTGGCGGCGAACGCGAGGAGCCCGACGAGGGACAGGAGGATCAAGAATTTCTTCATGCGCACAGACTAGACGAACCAACAACAGTCGCCCATCGGTGACGAGCGGAGCGATTGGGTTGGCGGTGGCTTGAGTCGGGTACTGGGGCGCATGGCCTTCACCCATCCAGAGCCGTCCCCCGACGCCGTCCGGTCGGCAGATCTTCGCGTCGACCATCAGACCGACAAAACCGGATCCCCGCCACTTCGCCTGCGCGACGAGCTTCGACGCGCCTGGGTCACCCTGATCGTGATTCCGGTGATGGTGTTGGCGACGTGGGCCGCCGGCGAACTGGTGACCCACTCCCGGATCGATGCGTGGGATCTTCGTTTCGACCAGCGGCTTGAGGCTAATCGCGTCGCTTGGCTGAACACCGCGACGAAGTGGGGTACGTGGCTGGCCGAGACGATCCCGGTCATCGTCATCCTGCTGCTCGCTGTGGTGCTCGCCCGTCGCGTCACCGGTGCGTGGCGAGCGTCGTTGTTCATGGCTCTGGTGGTCGGTGGCGAGAAGCTGATCTACCTCACGTCGTCGTTGCTGGTCGGTCGTGACCGGCCGCCGGTGTCCACGCTCGATGACACCTACGCCACCTCCAGCTTCCCCTCGGGCCACATTGCCAGCGCGGTCACGCTCTATGGATCGATTGCCATCGTGATCGGGGTCTGGAAGGGTCGTCGCCATCTCGTGGGCCTCCTCGCGCTGACCGCCGTGATCGCTGCGGCCGTGGGGTTCTGCCGGATGTACCGAGGCTTCCACTACCCCAGCGACATCATCGCCGGCGCGCTGATCGGCATCATCTGGACCACGGTCGTGTACCTCGCGATGCGGCCGCTGCGCGAGCGTGTCGGCATGCTGGGGGCGGAGACCCACGACCGGGAACGCTAACGTCGTACCCGGAGGTGTCCGGGTGCCTGGTGGACTCCGCCGCCTTCAAAGCGGTTGGGACGAGCGACCCTCGTCCGGCGGGTTCGATTCCCGTCCACCTCCGCCAACCAACCCCAGCTCAAAGGCTACTTTTACCTCCGCAAATCACCAATTGGTCACAGAATGGTCACGGCGAGAAACTTTTGTACTCGCAACGGCCCGATAATCGGCACACGCGTCCCAATCATTGCGGGGCCGGAGGAACGGCGATCCGGCGTCAGCCGTCCGTGAGCGGAAGCAGAAAGCTCACGTACGGCTTGTCCTCCGGTGGGTAGGTCTCGTCCGCCTCTGGAAACACGGTTCGGCTGAACGACATCGATGCGTGGTTGCGTGGATGGACGAGCCAACGGACCGTGCGAACACCGTCGGCCT
>JAYTSB010000012.1:0-1918 GCA_043745825.1 Actinomycetota bacterium
CTCGGTCCGCCGATCGCTTCCGCCGTGTTCGTCGGCCGGCTGGTGGCCAAGGACGCTCGTGTCGGCCGGTATCAGATCGACGTGGTTCGCGCCGGCACCGTGGACGGTTACGCGCTCGGTGATCTGATCGACGTCCGCTACGGCAACGAAGTGCAGTACCTGCGAGTCGGGGATCGGTATCTCGTTGGTGCCGCAACGCAGGGTCCTGACCGAGTGCTGACGTCCAAGGTGCGCCCCGCCGAGCCGCTGTTCGGGGGCAACGCAGTCATTGGTCTCACCGAGAAGGCATCGGACTGCCCCGTCATCGAGGACCCGGTGCGCACCCTGCAGACCGATGGCACCGAGATCGACGCCGGCATGTTCCAAGCGTTGTCCGCTGACAAGCAGGGCATCGTCCTCTCTCTCGTCAAGCCGATGATTGCCGTGTTTGCCATCGTTCTCGGCCTGGTGCTGATCCGCTGGCTGTTCACCGCGATCTTCGCCACCGTGCGCCACGCTGCCGACGGCGAGCCGGTGCGTCGCAGCAGCCGTCCGATCTGATCCGCTGCTGCCTGCCGGATCAGCTTTCGCGAGTTGCTTCGGCGCGACTGCGGATGTCTCTGACCGCGTGGGCCAGGCCCTGCGGATCGCGGAACAGCGCACTGCCGGCCACCATCACGTTCGCGCCTGCGGCAGCGGCGCCCGCCACCGTGTTCGGCCCGATGCCCCCGTCGACCTCTACGTCGACCACGTCGCTCAGGCCAGCGGCGGCGATCATGGTGCGGATCGTGCGGATCTTGGGTTCCATCGTGGCAATGTACGACTGGCCGCCGAAGCCCGGATTGACGGTCATGACCAGCACCATGTCGACCAGATCGAGGACGTGGGCCACCGCGTCGGCCGGGGTGGCCGGGTTGAGGGCCACCGCCGCCTTGGCGCCCAGCGTGGCGATGTTGGCCAGCGTGCGATGCAGGTGCGTGCAGGCTTCGGCGTGCACGATCAAGCGTGCACAGCCGGCGGCCACGTACTGCGCTGCCATTGCATCCGGCGTGAGCACCATCAGGTGGGCCTCGAAGGGCAACGATGTGTGTCGGCGCGCACTGGCGATGACATCGGGTCCGAAGGTGAGGTTGGGCACGAATTGGCCGTCCATGACATCCCACTGGATGCGGTCCACGCCGGCTGCTTCCAGGGCAGCCACCTCCTCGCCGAGCTTGGAGAAGTCGACGGGCAGCACGGACGGGGCGATTTCGATCGGACGCGACATCGATGCCCACGCTAGCCAGTGCGCGGCCGAGGGCATCGGTTACCATCGCTTGATGACAACGGCAGTGGTCCACACGACGCACCTCGTGGTAGGTGGCGCAGCGCTTGCGCGTGAGGACAGCGGCCGAGTGGTGTTCGTCTCGGGAGGTCTGGCCAACGAGACGGTGAAGGTGTCATTCCGTCAGGCGAAGAAGGACTTCGCTGCGGCCGATGTCGTGGAGGTCCTTGCGGCGTCACCTGACCGGGTCGTACCCGCATGCGAAGCCTGGCACCGCGGGTGTGGGGGCTGCGACTGGCAGCACATCGCGGTCGATGCGCAGCTCGGCGCAAAGGTGGAGATCGTCCGGGAGGCGCTCATCCGAACCGGCCGTCTCACGGACCCGCACGTGACCGCCGGGGGCGCCGTGCCGGCGTGGGGATATCGCACCACCGTTCGCGTCGCGGCGCACGATGGCATCGTCGGATTCCGCTCCCGCCGCTCGCACCACGTTGTCCCAATCACCAACTGCCCGGTCGCTTCCGATGCCGTGAACGAGGAGATCGCTGCGCTGACCGGCGTGGATGCCGACGAGGTCACCGTCCGCGCCTCGGTGGCCACCGGCGAGCGCAACCGCAGCGCGCCGGGGTCGTCCGGCACGGTCTTGACCGAGTTCGTGGCGGGTCAGGCCCTGCG
>JAYTSB010000013.1:0-3480 GCA_043745825.1 Actinomycetota bacterium
GATATGTTGACCAGGGGCGTCGGATACACCCATCAGCTCACACGAGTTCGATACGAGCCATCTGGGCCTTGTCGCCCTGGCGCGGTCCGAGCTTCAGGATCCGCAGGTAACCGCCATTGCGCTCGGTGTACCGAGGCGCCACATCGGTGACGAGCTTGTGGGTCATCTCACGATCGCCCAGGTAGCCCTGGATCTGACGGATGCGATGGATGCGCATGGGGTCATCATCCGTGGCCTTCTTGGCCTTGGTGATGAGCTTCTCGGCGATGGGGCGCAGAGCCTTGGCCTTGGCCTCGGTGGTGACGATGCCCTCGGCCGCGATGAGCGAGGCGGCCAGGTTGGCCATCATCAGTTTCTGGTGCTGCGAGCTGCCGCCGAAGTTGCGAGCTCTGCGTGGTGTTGCCGGCATGGTGGTGCCTGTCTTTCAGGAGTGGTGTCGAACGCGGAGGTCGGGTTCAGCCGCGCAGCGTGAGGCCGCGCTCGTCAAGCTTCTGCTTGACCTCGTCGAGGCTCTTCTGGCCGAAGTTGGTGATGTTGAGCAGGTCGTCCTCGGTCTTGGTGAGCAGCTCACCGATCGAGTTGATCTGGGCCCGCTTGAGGCAGTTGCGCGGACGCTCGGACAGGTCGAGGTCCTCGATGGGTAGGTCGAGATCCGGGGAGGTGGCGCTGCTGGCAGCGACCTCACCGAGCTCGAGGCCCTGGGGCTCGTCACTGAGGCTGGCGACGAGATCGACCAGCGAGCGCAACGTCGCGCCGGCCGAGGCCAGTGCGTCGCGGGGAGCAATGGAGCCATCGGTCTCGATGTCGATGATGAGGCGGTCGTAGTTCGTGCTCTGCTCCACACGGGTGGGCTCGATCTCGAACATGACACGGCGCACCGGGGAGAAGATTGCGTCGATCGGGATGACACCGATTGTGCGGCTCTCGTTTTCGCGGTGGCTGCTGAGGTACCCGCGACCGCGCTCGACGGTGAGATCGATTGCGAGGCGTCCCTTTGCGTTCAAAGATGCGATGTGCAGCTCCGGGTTGAGGATCTCCACATCGGCCGGGCACTTGATGTCGGCAGCGGAGATCTCCACCGGGCCACGCATGTCGAGGCGGATCACAACAGCCTCATCGCTCAAGCTGGTGAGGACGATGTCCTTCAGGTTGAGGATGATGTCGGTGATGTCCTCGCTGATGCCAGGGATCGTGTCGAACTCGTGCAAGGCGTCGTCGAAACGAACGGCCGTGACGGCAGCGCCGGGGATCGATGAAAGCAGGACGCGGCGCAACGAGTTGCCGATCGTGTGACCGAAGCCGGGCTCGAGGGGTCCGACAGCGAAGCGCTGACGATTGATTGCCTCGTCGCCGAGTGCCTCGACGGTTGGGCGTTGAATGACGAGCATGTTTGCCTCGTCCTTTCTGGAAGGTCAGATCTGGAGGGGTCGGGTCGATTACTTGGAGTACAGCTCGACGATGAGCTGCTCGCGGACGGGCACGTCGATGTGTTCGCGCTGGGGAAGGTCGCGCACCGTGACCTGCTTGCCACCGTCGCCGACCTCGAGCCAGCCCACGACCTTGCGGTCGATGACGTCGATGTTGTGCTGGACGACGATCATGTTGCGGGCCTTTTCGTGCAGGCTGACGACGTCACCCTTGCGCACGCGGGCGCTGGCGATGTCGACACGCTTGCCGTTGACCAGGATCTTGCCGTGGCTCACGAACTGGCGAGCCTGGGGCCGGGTCTCGGCCCAGCCGGCGCGGAACACGACGTTGTCGAGGCGAGTCTCGAGCAGGCGCAGCAGGTTCTCACCCGTAGGCCCCTGGAGACGGTTGGCCTCTTCGTACGTGCGGCGGAACTGCCGCTCGAGCACGCCCTAGATGTACTTCGCCTTCTGCTTCTCCTGCATCTGGGCGAGGTACTCGCTGCCGGCATTGCGACGGCGGGTGCGACCGTGCTGGCCGGGCGGGAAGGGGCGACGCTCAAGTGCCTTGCGGCCCTTTTCGTTCTCGAAGATGTTGGTGGCGAGGCGGCGCGAGATGCGCACCTTCGGGCCGGTGTAACGAGCCATGACTCAGTTCCTCTTGCGCTTCGGCTGGCTGCAGCCGTTGTGGGCCAACGGGGTGACGTCCTTGATCGACGTCACTTCGAGACCGGTGTTCTGGATGGAGCGGACGGCGGTGTCACGACCCGAGCCCGGGCCCTTGACCTGCACCTCGACGCGGCGCAGGCCGTGCTCCATCGCGGCGCGGGCTGCCTTGTCGGCGGCCATCTGCGCGGCGAACGGGGTGCTCTTGCGAGAACCCTTGAAGCCGACGCCACCCGACGACGCCCACGAGATGACGTTGCCGTCGGTGTCGGTGACGCTGACGATGGTGTTGTTGAACGAGCTCTTGATGTGAACGACACCGACGGTGACGTTCTTGCGCTCGCGCTTGCGGGGACGACGTCCTCCTGGCTTGGGCTTTGCCATCGCTTACTTCCTCACGGCCTTCTTCTTGTTGGCAACGGTCTTCTTCGGGCCCTTGCGGGTGCGAGCGTTGGTGTGGGTGCGCTGTCCACGCACGGGCAGGCCCTTGCGGTGGCGGATGCCCTGGAGGCAGCCGATCTCGATCTTGCGCTTGATGTCCTGCTGCACTTCACGACGCAGGTCACCCTCGACGGTGAGCTTGTCGATCTCGGCGCGGATGCGGTTGATCTCGTCCTCGGTCAGGCTGCGGACACGGGTGTTGGGATCCAGGCCGGCGTCGGCGCAGATCTTCTGCGCGCTCGGCTTGCCGACGCCGTAGATGTAGGTGAGTGCGATCTCCAGCCGCTTCTCGCGGGGGATGTCGACACCGGAAATTCTGGCCATCGTTGTTCAGTTCCTCTTCTTCAGCCCTGGCGCTGCTTGTGGCGGGGGTTCTCGCAGATCACCATGACGCGACCGTGCCGGCGGATCACCTTGCACTTCTCGCAGATCTTTTTGACACTCGGACGGACCTTCATGGGACCTTGACTTTCTTCCTCTTGGGCTTCGACCCTTTTGCGGGACGAAGGCAGCGCTACTACTTGTAGCGGTAGGTGATACGACCACGGGTGAGGTCGTAGGGGGTGAGCTCCACCTGAACCTTGTCTCCGGGCAGGATGCGGATGTAGTGCATGCGCATCTTTCCGGAGATGTGCGCCAGAACTTTGTGGCTATTTTCGAGTTCGACGCGGAACATGGCGTTCGGCAACGATTCGACAATGGTGCCTTCAAGCACGATGGCGTCTTCTTTAGGCTTCGGCAGAGCAGCCTCCTCAACAGCGGCGGACAGATCGACCCTCAGCATCTGCGTGCGCGCAGGGCTGACTGGGCCGAGGAGCAATGCTATCGCCCGCGAATCGGAACGCAAAGCCCCGCCGAGGAGTTCGCGCGGAGAAACCTATCAAACCTCCCCCATCCCGAGGTGGATGTTTCCGGGGTTGTCCCGAATGTGTGAGTGGGAAACCGCCGCAGCGGCGATCTGACACTG
>JAYTSB010000014.1:0-2509 GCA_043745825.1 Actinomycetota bacterium
CCTACCGCAACACGCTCAAGGCCGGGGTAGCTGATTGCACCGGCTGCGGGGCACAGTTCCGCATCGATGTGGCCGTGGCCGGGCTGCGCGGCTCACAGAGACTCCAGTCGATGCCGCACGACGCAGTGTGTCGCGACCCGCACGCGGCCGGTGCCCCACTACTCGCCGCGATCGCAGCCGCAGACCGCGAGGCAGCAGCATGACCGCCACCCCACGCGCCACCGAACTGCAGTCTGAGGACACCATCATCGCCGCCGCGATCCTCCACGGTTGGAGAGTTCACGGCGAGCGCACAGCGATGCGCCAGAGCGGCGAGTACTCGACGCCGATCAAAGGCCACGCAGGCTGGCCGGACTTAGTGCTCGTCCACCCGTACCACCGGCGGATGCTGGCCGTCGAGTTGAAGCGCAGGCCCAACCGGGTGGAACCGGCGCAACAGGCGTGGCACGACGCGTTGGCCACGGTCGGCATCGACGTGCAGGTGTGGTGGGTGCCCGAGTGCCTGCCGTCCGTGCTCGCGCTACTCGCCAACGGCGGTGAAGCGTGAGCCACCACGACCACGAGGGCAACGCGCTGAAAATCGGCTGCGCGGCCTGCTTCGCCGCCGCCGAGCGCGACCAGGCGCACGCCGCCTGGAAGGACGCCCCGGTCCGGCGCTGCACTTGGTCATTCACCACCCACAACTTCAAGCAGCTCAGCTTCACACTCGACGTGCGCGTGCCCGCCGGCGTGGAGGGCTGGGAAGTCGACGAATGGTACATGGAGCGCACAGGCCCTGAGATATCCGACGCGCTCGCCAGGTCCGGACTCGTCGGCGACGACGCATCACGAGCGTTCTTCGTGGCGTGCGGGACGATCCGCTGCACCGTCGGCCCCATCGTTCCCGACGACTCAAAGCCGCCTAGTGACCAACTCAGCCTGCTGGACGGTGCCACATGAAAGCCACATCCACGCACACATGTTCGATCGCGGGTAGACTGGGACAAACGAAAGCCCCCCGACGCGGTGTTGAGACCGTGCTCGCCGAAGGGCTTCCTGAGCAGATAGGACCTGCCCAATGATTGAGGATACCTCATCCGTCAACCTCCGCCCGTACATGAACCTGGGCGACTTTCGACGCACCACACAATGCCTGCCCGATGAGGCCGTGCTGCAGCTCTCTACGATCGAGAGCGACCCCGAAGGCACCGATAAAGACTGGCGGTTCACGCGCGATGTCGCCACGCTCACCGTGAACCACTACCCCAACGGCATCGTCGAGGTCATCGTGACCGACACCCGCGGCGGGGGCCGCTGATGGCACGCTCGTACGCCAAGCTCTATGTGTCCCTATGGGACGACGACGACTTCCGCGCTCTCAGCAGCGAGGCACAACGGGTCTACATGATGCTGCTTTCCAACCCGAAATTGTCGACCGCTGGTTGCCTGCCGGTACAGGCTACGAAGTGGTCCAACATGAGCGCCGACCGCGACCC
Source organism: Actinomycetota bacterium (assembly GCA_043745825.1). Lineage (GTDB taxonomy): Bacteria > Actinomycetota > Acidimicrobiia > Acidimicrobiales > Ilumatobacteraceae > WLMZ01. The sequence goes on from JAYTSB010000014.1 coordinate 1,476, forward strand.
CGATGCCGTCCGTGACGCCCTCGCCTTACTCGTCGAAACCCGCTTCCTGCTCATCGACGAGCGCACCGAGGAAGTGCTCATCCGTCGCTTCATCTTCCATGACGGCGGGTGGCGCAACCCGAACCTCCGTAAGTCCATCGTGGCAGCCCTCGCCGTCATCGAGTCACGAGAGCTGCGTGTCTTCGCCACGGCTGAACTGGCTAACGCCCAGGTCACAGACTCTGAGCAAGAGCCTTCCGCAGACGCTGACGGGTTCGTACCGGACGCCATCCCCGACCTACTTGGCGACCTACTTGGCGACCTACTTGGCGACCTAACAGCAACAGCAACAGCAACAGCAGCCAGCAACAGCAACAGCAGCCAGCAGCCAGCAACGGGCGTTGAGTCCGACGGCGATCCCGAGGCCGAACCACCCGAAGCCGCCGCTGCTGCCATTGAAATGCTCGTGGAGTACCGGGTAGCGACCAGCACGAAGAGCAACCCCGACGGTCTGCGCCACACGCTGCGTCGTGATTTACCTGGCGAACGTGCGGCCGACATCGCCGCATACCTGAAGTGGCACCCGAACGCAAGCGCAGCAGAGATCGCTGGCAAGGTGCTGGGCGTGCCCGGTGTCGGTGAACCCACACCACCGCGCCCACCTGAGCCGACGTGGTACTTCGATCCGGACTGCTACGAACATGGCAGCGACGGCATAGTGACCATGCCAGACGGTGGCGCTGGCACGCCCACACCCTGCCCCTGCCGGCGAGCCGAGCCGTACCCCGAGGTGAACGCCACCGTCCACCAACTGAGGCCCGCATGAGCGACTTCGCCGCCAAGCCGACTGCGATCACGCTCGCCGAGTACCTGGCGCGGATGGTCGGCCGCACCCGCCCACTCACGCAAGACCCGATCCAACTCGGCCGCACCGGCCATACCCCCAAACTGGAGAGCCCAACATGACCCCAGAATCCTCACAGGGGTGCCCCAGTGCCCCGCAGAGCGACGCAACGGCCGAAAGTGGACTCAGGGACCCCAGGTTCCTGAAATCG
>JAYTSB010000015.1:0-1776 GCA_043745825.1 Actinomycetota bacterium
CGATGCCGCCGATGAGCCCAGCCTGCGCGTGCGTTCTCGATTGGTGCTCGCCGAGGCACTGGTGCACTCGGTCGGCGGTCTCGACGAGGACGGCCTGGCGAACCTGCACGAGGCCGACGAGATCGCCCTCGCCGCGGGCGACACCACGTCGGTGGCCCGCGCTCGCTCCGAGATCGGGTACGTCGACTTCCTCCGTGCCCGATACGACCGGGCTGAGCACTGGCTCGGCCAAGCGCTTCAGTTCGCTGATGGCTCACCGTCGATGGTCGCCAAGGCGCAGACCTACCTGGGCTCGGTCGCCAGCGATCGTGGTGACTACCGGCGGGCGGTCGAGCTTCTTGTGGATGCACAGCGCCATGCTCGGCAGGCCGGCGACCTCCGCCGCGAGACCTTCGTCCTGTCGATGCTGGGCCGCGTGTCGCTGCTACGCGGCGAGTTGGTGGAGGCCTCGGAACATCTTGTGGCGTCGATCGAGCTGGCCGAGCGTGACCACTGGCTTGCGATTCTGCCGTGGCCGCAGGCCTTGCTGGGCGAGACCCGCCTGCGGGCGGCCCAAACCGACGAAGGTGCCGCCATGCTGGAGCAGGCGTTCGCGCGGGCGTGCCAGTTGGGCGATCCGTGCTGGGAGGGCATGTCGGCGCGTGGGCTGGCCCTCGTGGCGGATATCCATGGTGAGCCAAGTCGCGCGTTCGACATACTCGCCGACGCGCGCCGCAGGTGCCGGCGATGGGCCGATCCCTACGTGTGGCTCGACGCCTACATTCTCGACGCGCAGTGCATGCTCGGACGTCGCCACGACCACCCCGACGTCACCACGTGGACCGACACTCTGCGCAACCTGGCGTCGCGCACGGGGATGAAAGAAATGACCGTACGCTCGCTCCTGCACGGTGCCGCTTTGGGGCGGGAACAAGACGCCGACGCCGCAACGTTGCTGGCCGCCGACCTCGACCACCCCGTGGTGACCTCCAACTGGACTGAATCACCGTGACCGTGCCGCGCTCGTTGCGACCTGCGGTCAGGGCAAGAATCTCGTGCGCTCGTCGCCATTCACCGAGGCTCACGGCTGAACGCTTCGCCGACGCGCAAGTGACCGTTCACGATGTGAACGGTCACTCACTCACGATGCCAGGGGGTCCGCCGAGCTCACCCGAGTGCACCGCTGGATATGAAACGGCCTGCCTACTTGGTGGGCGGAACGTCTCCTCCGCCGGCTGGCGGAGCTCCGGGGGCGGGCGCTGGGGCTGGGGCGGCCGCTCCCTCAGGGGACGCCGCCATGTCAACCTTTGCGAATGTGTCGGGCACCGGGTACTGGCCGAGCACGAACAACAACACAGCCACGTGCTGGGCGTCGATGACCTGAATCGATCCGGCCAGTTTGACCGCACCCTTGTCGGTCAGCACTCCCTGAGCACTCAGGTAGGTTGCCGCCGCAATCTGCTCGAGCATGACGGCAAGCATCGCCACGCCCGCGATGTCCTTGACCCCGCCGAACATCTTGTCGACGACCGGCTTCAGCGTCGCGTTCGGTGCAGTGATCGCCGGAGCTCCGTTCGAGGTCAGCACCTTGTTCCATGCATCGAGCTGGTCCTGGTGCTGCTTCATCGCCGTCGTGGCGAACTCGCCGACGGCGGGCGGGACGTCGCCAAGCTTGCCGGCACCCGCTGCATCGAGCGCAGCCTTGTACGTGCCAACGGCAAGCACTTCGAGGCCAGCAGCGAGTTGGGCGATCTTCACGTCGGTCGGACTCGGCGCGAGCTTCGGCGCGGCCGCGAC
>JAYTSB010000016.1:0-2591 GCA_043745825.1 Actinomycetota bacterium
GCGTGAAGCAGCACGGTTCGGTCACCATCGAACTCGGTCGCCTGCTGCCGATCGAACTCGACGGGAGGCCCTGGGGAAGCGCCGCCGTGGTCCGACTCACCGTCGAGCCCGATGCGCTGATCGTTTGCGTGTGAGCGAACCCGATGGCGCTACGGTCGGTTCGATGGATGCGTGGATCCTCGACGAGTCGCCGGGCACCTATCGATGGGGCCAGATCCAGTCGCCGCCGCTCGCTGACGACGACGTTCGCATCCGCGTCCGCGCCAGCGCGCTGAACCACATGGATCTCTGGGTGACGCATGGCCGTCCACGCCCACCGTTGCCGCACGTGCCGGGCTGCGACGTGGCGGGCGTGGTGCACGAGGTCGGCGACCGCGTCACGAACGTGCGCGTCGGAGACGAAGTCGTGATCAATCCCGGCGTGTCTCCGGTGGAGGACATCGTCGCGCTCGGCAACAACAGCCCGATGGGGCCGGGCTTCATGATCTACGGCGAGCACCGCTGGGGTGGCCACGCCACGTTCGCTGTTGCGCCCGGCCGCAATGTGGTGGCACGTCCCGCACGACGTTCGTGGACCGAGTGTGCGGCATATCCGCTCGCCTATCTGACGGCCTACCGGATGCTGCGCCGGGCCCGCGTGACGGCCGGTGAGACCGTGCTCGTGGTGGGCATCGGTTCGGGCGTGTCGTGCGCGGCTCTGGCCATCGCCAACGCGATGGGAGCCGAGGTCGTGGTCACCAGCCGCAGCGAGGCCAAGCGAACCGAGGCGCGCGCTCTGGGAGCGACCGCCGCCCACGACTCAGCGGCCGAGCGGTGGCCGGTTGCGGCCGACGTGGTGGTGGAAAGCGTGGGTCCGGCGACATGGAGTCAGTCGATGCGTGCGCTGAAGCCCGGCGGACGACTGGTGGTGTGCGGTAGCACCAGCGGGCAGACTGCGGAGATCTCCCTGCCCCGCCTGTTCTTCAAGCAGTACGAGATCATCGGATCGACGATGGGCAGCTACGCAGAGTTTGCCGAGGTCACCCACCTCGTCGAGCACGGGCTGCCCGTCATCGTCGACCGCACCTACCCACTGAGTGAGTATCGCGTCGCGCTCGCGCGGCTGGAGACCAGCCAACAACTCGGCAAGATCGTGCTGCTGCACCCTGATCCAGGCGGCGACCCCGCCGCAACCACCGACGCAACCACCGACGGAGCCCAGGCATGACCACATCAGAGAACACCGAGATCCCGCGAGCAGACATCGACGCCCTGAAGCGGGCGGCGTGTGCCGAGGTCGACCGGCTCGCGCCGCAACTGCTCGACGCCAGCCACCAGATCCATGCCAACCCGGAGCTCAACTTCGAGGAGCACTTCGCCCACGACCTGCTCACTGCACTGTTGGAGGCAGAAGGTCTGAGTCCGCAGCGCAGCGCCTACGGGGTGTCCACCGCTTTCGAGGCACGCGCGGGCAGCGTGGGTCACGATGTCGCCGTCCTGTGCGAGTACGACGCGCTGCCCGGCATCGGTCACGCGTGCGGGCACAACATCATCGCCACGGCCGGACTCGGCGCTGGGCTCGCGGCCGCGTCGGTGGCCGCCGCTGCGGGTGGTCGTCTGCGCATCATGGGCACGCCGGCCGAAGAAGGCGGCGGCGGCAAGATCGAGATGGCCCGCAATGGTGCGTTCCAGGACCTTGACGCAGCGATGATGGTCCATCCAGCGGACGCGGATCTGATCCGGATGGATGCCATCGCCATTCACCAGGCCGACGTGTTCTTCCACGGCAAGGCCGCCCACGCTGCGGCCGCGCCGCAGGAAGGACGTAACGCACTCGATGCCGCAGTGCTCGGCTACATGAACGTCGCGGCCCTGCGCCAGCACATGCGGCCGACAGAGCGGATCCACGGCATCTTCGTGAAGGGTGGTGACAAGCCCAACATCGTGCCAGCCGAGGTCTCGATGCAGTGGATGGTGCGCTCGCCCACGATCGAGAGCCTGCAACCGTTGAAGGCACGCGTGCTGGCCTGCTTCGAGGGCAGTGCTGCGGCGTGCGGCTGCACGATGGACGCACACTGGGACAACGTGCCGTACGCGGACATGATCGACAACAGTCCAATGGTGGCCTCGTACGTGGCCAATGCGTCGGCCGTGGGCCGTACGGTGCGTGACCCGCGAGCGATCGGCAAGCACGTCGTCGGGTCCACGGACATGGGCAACATCAGCTACCTCGTGCCCAGCATCCATCCCATGATCCAGGTTGCGCCCGCCGGCGTGCCGATCCATACCGTCGACTTCGCGATGTGGGCGGCCAGCGCAGAGGGCGATCGGGCCGTGCTCGACGGGGCCAAGGCAATGGCAATGACCGTTGTCGACCTGTGGTGCCGCCCGGACATGATGGACGACGTGCGCAAGGCATTCGCCGAGCGCCCGCGTGATGTCGAGGTGCTGTAGCCGGGGACTCCGCTCACGTCACGTTGTAGCGTGACCGAGATGGACCGAAAGGTGGCGTCCGTCATGCTCGCCGGTGCAGCGCTCGCTGTGCTGCTGGCGTGGGTCTCCACTTCGGCCGAAGTGTACCTGTGGCACGAATCCACGATCATTCCGGCAGC
>JAYTSB010000017.1:0-14387 GCA_043745825.1 Actinomycetota bacterium
GTCGTCGGCAAAGGCTGGTCCATCGTTTCCGGTCAGTTCCCGAAGTGGTTCACCAAGGACATCCAGCTCTCGCCACGCCGAGCCGGGCCCGGCATGAAGGCTGCGATCGTCGGCACCATCGTCGTGACCGCAACCGCCACGCTGATCGCGGTCCCACTCGGCATCGCCGGCGCGGTGTACCTCAACGAGTACGGCAAGCGAAACCTGTTCGCCCGAGTCCTGAGGTTCTTCACCAGCGTCATGGCCGGTGTGCCCTCGATCGTCATGGGCCTGTTCATCTACGTGTTCTGGGTGGTGCCCCGCGGCGTGGACGGACTCAACGGGTTCAGCGGTGCACTCGCCCTGGCGTGCCTGATGTTGCCGATCGTCGTGCGCGCGACGGAGGAGATGCTGAAGCTCGTGCCGCAGAACCTGCGCGACGCCAGCTATGCGCTCGGCGCGAACTCGAGCCGCACCACGCTGACCGTGGTGATCCCCAAGGCTGCGCCCGGCATCATCAGCGGCGCGCTGCTCGCCGTCGCCCGTGCAGCAGGTGAGACCGCCCCGTTGATCTTCACCATCGGCGCAGCCAAGCGCACCAACTGGAACGTACTCAACGGCACGAACACGTCGCTCAGCCTGCAGATCTACGCCAACGCCAAGGAGAGCTTCGTCAACGCCCAGGAACGGGCGTGGGGCGCGGCACTCACGCTGATCGCGCTGGCAGTGCTGTTCACCATCGCCGCCCGAGTGCTGTCCGCACGCATCACGAGGAGCTCGTCATGACCCAGGACCTCGACATCCGCACGCATGCCCGACAGGTGCGCACCTCACTGCCCGACGCGTCCTCCGGCACCGCCACAGAGTCGTCAGGTGTGCCCGCCGATCTCGTCTTCGACGTCGCCGACCTCGCCGTGTTCTACGGCCAGTTCCAGGCCGTGCGTGATGTCAACCTGCGCATCCGCCCGAACCAGATCACCGCGTTCATCGGACCGTCGGGCTGCGGCAAGAGCACGGTGCTGCGCTGCTTCAACCGGATGAACGACACCATCAACGGTGCTCGCGTCGAGGGCCGACTCACCTACCGGGGCGTCGACCTCTATGGCCCGGCAGTGTCGGCCACCCAGGTCCGCCGTCGCATCGGCATGGTGTTCCAGAAGCCGAACCCGTTCCCCAAGAGCATCTACGACAACGTCGCCTACGGGCCACGGCTGGCCGGCATCTCCAATCGCGGCGAGCTGGACGCGATCGTCGAGACGTCGTTGCGCGGCGCGGCGCTCTGGGACGAGGTCAAGAGCCGTCTGAAGAGCTCGGCGTTGGGCCTGTCCGGCGGTCAGCAGCAGCGGCTCTGCATCGGCCGAGCCTTGGCGGTGCAGCCCGATGTCATCCTGATGGACGAGCCGTGCTCGGCACTCGACCCGATCGCGTCAGCGCGCATCGAGGACCTGATGCAGGAGATCAAGTCCCGCTACACGATCATCATCGTGACGCACAGCATGCAGCAGGCCGCCCGCGTGAGCGACCGGACCGCGTTCTTCACGACCGAGGTCAACGAAGCCAGCGACCGGCGCACCGGTGTGCTGGTGGAGTACGACCGCACGGACCGGATGTTCGCCAACCCCAGCGATGCCCGCACCGAGGCGTACGTCACCGGCCGATTCGGCTGATTCGGGCGAATCGGCCTGCGTGGGCGGATTCGGGCTGATTCAGTCTTTCGGGGAGCCGCTCTCAGCGCTTCTGCAGGCGTGCCGCAGCGACGGCCTTGTGCGGGTTGCGCATCGCGTCCCATGGATCGTCGAGGCCGCCCTGGAACAGCTTCATTGCGGCCGTCTTGCCGTCCTCGTCGAGGTCACTGTTCATCACGATGTCGACCGACGGCTTGAGCTCGGCCCGGTCGCGCAGGATGTCGGCGGCAAGCGCCTTCAACTCGGTGTCCGGCACTTCTTCGACGATCTTCTTGCTTCGGGCTGCGGCCATTTCTCCAGCGTACGCGAGATTCGGCGGTATCGGGGCCGAACGAGCCCATACCTGCACAGTCCAACGACGGTCAGCGGCGCTGCTTGGCGGCCACCCAGTGATACATCCGCTCCTGGCTGTGCGGCTCGAAGGCGTCCAGCGGGCCGACCCGCATCCAGGTGTTGTCGGGTTGCATGTCGAAGGCGACGATGTCGTCGGCCAACTGGAACTCCAGCACCTGGTCGAGCCAAGCCTGGTGCTTCGGGTGGGCAACGGGCACCAATGTCTCCACCCGCCGATCGAGGTTGCGGGGCATCAGGTCGGCCGAGCCGATGAGGAAGTGCGGCGTCGACGGGTGGCCACCGCCGATCTCGGCGCCGTTGGCGAAGCGGTAGATGCGCGAATGCTCGAGGTAGCGCCCCAACACGCTGCGCACGCGGATGTTCTCGGACAGGCCGGGCACCCCGGCGCGCACGCAGCAGATGCCACGCACGAGCAGGTCGATGCTGACGCCCGCGTCGCTGGCCGCGTACAGCGCCTCGATGATCTCCGAGTCGCCGATCGAGTTGGTCTTGATCGTGATCGAGCCGTTGGCGCCATGCCTGGCCTCGTTGGCGATCAACGCGAGCAACCGGTGACGGAGATGATGGGGAGCGACCACCAACGACTGGTACTCGTTGTCACGGCTGTACCCGGTGAGGTGGTTGAACAGCTGGGTCGCGTCCTCGCCGATCGCAGGGTCGCAGGTGATGTAGCCCAGGTCCTCGTACAGCCGCGCCGTGCGCGAGTTGTAGTTGCCGGTCCCGAGGTGCACGTAGCGACGCAAGCCGTCGCTGTCGCTGCGCACCACGAGCACGCACTTGGCGTGCGTCTTCAGGCCCACCAACCCGTACACCACGTGGACGCCGGCGCGCTCCAACGTCTTGGCCCAGGTCACGTTGGTGGCCTCATCGAAGCGGGCCTTCAGCTCCACCAGCACCGCCACCTGCACACCCCGCTCGGCGGCACGGATGAGGCTGCGCGCAATGGGGCTGTCACCGGACGTGCGGTACAGCGTCATCTTGATCGACTGCACGCGCGGGTCCGACGCTGCCTCGGACAGGAACGCCTCGGCCGAGCTGGCGAAGCTTTCGTACGGATGGTGCACGAGCAGGGCCCGCTCGCGCACCACGGAGAACAGGCTGCGGCCGGCTTCCTCCGCAGTGGCGATCCGACCCGCCGTGACCGGTGGCCACAGGGTGTCCTTCAGGGCCGGACGCTCTAGTGCGTGCAGCGCAAACAGGCAGGTGAGATCGATCAGTTCGCGATGGGATGTCACCGCATCCGGTCCCAACTCCAGCTCGCGCAGCAGCAGCTCGAGCATTTCCCCGCTCATCGAGGCGTCGACCTCCAGCCGCACGGCTTTGCCGAACCGGCGGCGACGCAGCTCCAGCTCCACCGCGGCGAGCAGGTCGTCGGCGTCCTCGTCCTCCACGGTGAGGTCGGCGTTGCGGGTGATGCGGAACGCGGCGACCTCTTCCACCTCCATGCCGATGAACAGGGTGTGCAGGTGGTTGGCGATGACCTGCTCCACCGGCACGAAGCGGTCACCGCCGGGCAACGCCATCAGCCGAGGGAGGATGGACGGAACCTTCAACCTGGCGAAGCGACGCTCGCCCGTGTTGGGATCGCTCACCATCGCGGCCAGGCTCAGGGCGAGGTTGGAGATGTACGGGAACGGATGGGCCGGGTCCACCGCGAGCGGGGTCAGTACCGGGAAGATGCGCCGGCGGAAGATGTCGACGATGTAGTCGCGCTCATCGGGTCCCAGTTCGTCCCAGCCGACGATCTCGATTGCGTTGGCCGACAGCATTGGTCGCAACTCGTTGCTGAGAATGGCCTCCTGGATGTCGATCAGCTCACGCACGACTGCGCCGATCGTCTGGAGGAGCTGCGCCGGACTCCGCCCGTCCGGCCCGGCCATGGTCAGATCGGCTGCAACCTGATCGTGCAGGGCGGCCACCCGTACCTGGAAGAACTCGTCCAGGTTGGACGAGAAGATCGCGATGAACTTGATGCGTTCCAGCAGGGGAATGCCCTGCTCAGCGGCCAGCGACAGCACGCGCCGGTTGAAGTCCAACCAGCTCAATTCCCGGTTCAGCTGCCGATCGTCGACCACGTCGGTTCGTCAGGAATCCTCGTCGATGAGACCGAGATCCCACTCGATCGAGATGTTCTCGCGCTCGGCATCGCGCACGATCCGCTCGCGGTTGCGCCGGAACTGGGGATCATCGCGCGGCAGCAGGACCAGTCGGGCCAACACCCGGGCACGGAACTCGTCGAGCAGCGTGCGATCGCCATAGTCGCCGTAGACCTCCCAGTGCGGGGAGACCGGGCCGAGATAGACGATGCGAGCGTGGGCTCGCGGCTGGACGTTGAGGTCGGTCATGGTGCACTCCTGGCAGACGAATCACGAGATTGTACCGGCGCCGCCGTTGACCTGGGGCGGTTGCCCCTGGCACGCGCGTGTTGGGATCCTGGGGCAAATGTGTTTGACTGGGACGAAACCGGGAACCAGATCGCTACGTAGATCGTCTGAGGAGAGACGTACTTCGTGGAATGTGTGATTTGGCGCCCGGTGTCCCTTTGGGGCTCGTGCGGGCGGACCACGCATTGCGTGGAGAACAACCGAAAGGCCTGTTGATGCACGATCACACTTCCGAAGACGCCGCAACCATCTGGATGGCGGAGGGCAACTGCCGGAACTACCCGCCCGCGGCATTTTTCCCCAGCGACGGCGTCGGGGTGGACCGCGCCCGCAAGATCTGCGCAACGTGTCCCGTGGCCGAGACCTGCCTGGAGTATGCGCTCCACAACCGCATCGAACACGGTGTCTGGGGTGGCTGCAGTGAGCGAGAGCGCCGCCGCATCCTCAAGCGCCGCCGCGGCATCGCCGTGGCTGCCTCCAACTGACCAACCCGGATCTGCGAAGGGGCGCGCGACAGCGCCGCACCCGCAGGTGCGGCGCTGAAGTCAGAGTGTTGACGCATCGACCACCCGGTTGGGTGGGCCCGATCAGGCGTCGGCGGGCTTGTCGGTGTTGGCCTTGTCCATCTCAGCCAGGCGAGCCAGTTTCTGGTCGATGGTCTCCGTCTCCGGAGCCGCATCGCCTTCCTTGTGGCCCTGGTCAAGGCCCTTCTTGAACTCGGTTTGAGCCTTGCCGAGGTTCTTGGCCAACTTCGGGATCTGCGACCCACCGAAGAGAACCAACACGACGATGACGAGAATAGCGATCTCGCCGGGGCCATCAAGAAATGCGAACATGGACACACCTTACCAGCGGGGACGTATGGGCGAAAGGCGCCCGACGGATGTTGACGGACCGGACGATGCCCGGTGCAAGAGTCTACGAAACGAGTGGCGCCGCTGGATGTCGCGTGTCACGCCGTGGCGGTGCGGCGCCCGGACTGCGCACGCTGACGCCGCAGGCGGCGACGCTCACGCTCGCTGAGCCCGCCCCAGATGCCGAACTTCTCGCCATTCACGAGTGCGAACTCAAGACAGTCCATCCGCACGACACAACCGCGGCAGACCTCCTTGGCCTCACGCGTACTGGCGCCACGTTCAGGGAAGAACAGGTCTGGGTCGACACCCAAGCAGTTCGCCTGGTCTTGCCAGCTGCGGTCGTCGTCATGTGAGTTGATGAAGTTCATGGTTGGTTGGCCTCCTGCCTTTGTAGGCCTGAGCGCGATGCACGGTTTGGAAATCCCCCGACCCGGTCGCGCCCTGTAATTACAACGATGTCATTGTCCCCTATCACATCGCACCAATGCAAGGGCGGATTTCACATTTGTGGGATTTCTCGCGCGGAGCGCGCGCCGGCGGCGTGGGATCAGCGTGCCGACGGGGCCGGCAGATCAACCGGCGCGTCGCCCACCGCGGGCCATCCGCTTCTTGTTCTCGATGAAGTCCACGAGCACGTAGTCGCCCAATGTCTCCGGCGTGGTGAAGAAGGCCCGACCGCGGTTGATCGAGGTCAACTTCTCGATGAAGCTCTTCAACGAGCGATCCGCGTCGAGCATGAAGGTGTTGATGCGGATCTTGTCCTTCGTGCAGCGCACGACCTCGCGCAGCGTTGCCTCCACGGTCTCCTGGGTCGGCGGGTAGTTGAAGTACGGGTGCCCGCTTGCGGTGATGTGTGCGGTTGGCTCGCCGTCGGTGATCATGATGATCTGCTTGGTGCCGGTCTGGCGAGCCAGCATCTGCCGGGCGAGCATGAACGCGTGCTGCATGTTCGTGCCGTAGGCGAAATCCCAGCTGACTTCCGGCAATTGCTCGGCAGTGATGACACGGGCAACTTCGCCGAAGCCGACGAGGCCCATGAAGTCACGCGGGAACTGCGACGTGATGAGCGAGTGCAACGCCATGGCCACCTTTTTGGCGGGCAGGAAGTTGTCGCGCATCGGCATGCTCATCGAGAGGTCGAGCAGCAGCACCGTGGCCGAACGGGTCTGATGCTCGGTGCGCTCGATCTCGAAGTCTTCCGGTGAGAGGTGCACCGGCGTACCGCCACCGGCGCGGCGCAGCGCGTTGCGGATGGTGCGCTGCAGATCGAGGTTGAACGGATCGCCGTACTCGTACTGCTTGGTCTCGTAGGTGCGCTCGTGACCCTGGCCGTGCTTGTCCATCTGGTGCTGACCCATCTTGTCCTTGGTCAGCGTGCTGAACAGCTCGCGCAGGGCATTGGACCCGATCTTGCGCATGCCCTTCGGCGTGAGCTCGAGGCGGCCCTCCTTGTTCTGGATGAGGCCGGCGTCCTCCAGCATCTTGGCCAGCTCGGCCAGCCGCTCCAGTGAGCGTGCTGCGTCCTCACCGAGCAGGTTGCGGACGCGATCCATGTCTGCCTCGGCGAGCTGCGCGGGGTTGGTGGCGCTGCGCAGAAGGCGCTCCATCTGGTCGAGGTCGCCCAGTTCCTGCATCGTCTGCATCGCCTGGCCGAACCCCATTGGGTCCTGACCCTCGAACTCATAGCTGCTGTTCCAGCCCATCTGCGGGAACATGCTGCGCATGTTCTGACCCAGCTGGTCCATCTGCCAACGCAGGTCCATGTCCTCCATCAGCTGCTCGCTGAGCTGCTGCAGCTGGGCGCGCTGCTCTGGCGTCATCGAGTTCATCATCGCCTGCATGGCAGCCATCCGCTGGGCGATGATCTCCATCAGTTCCTCGAACGTCTCCGGGTTCTCCGGGAAGAAGTCACCGAAGTTCTCCATGAACTGCTCGAAGCCGGGGTCCTCGCCCGCAGCGTGCTTCTCCATCATCTCGTTCAGCCCGGCGAGCATGTCCTTCATCCGGGCCATGTCCTCGGGCGACATGTTCTGCATCGCGCCACTCATCTGATCGACCGTCTGCTGCATCAGCTGCTGGCGGAGCTTGTCCATCAACTCCTCGAAGCGCTGCCGCGCCTCGGCCGATTCGAAGTCGTACTCCTGCAGCTCGCGTACCTTGCCGGCAAGGTCGTCGGGCATCATGTCGAGACGGAAGTTGCGGTCCTCCGCCGTCTGGCGGGCCGTATCCGCGCGGCGCTCGTCACCACTCGCCTGGGCATCGCGCACTGCGTTTTCGATGGCGTGGCGCTCCTCGTCGATGATGTCCTCGAGGGCCTCTGCGATCTCGCTGTAGACGCCGCCGAGATCGCTGTTCTCGAGCCGCTCCTGGCGCTCGCGGCGCAGCTTGTCGAGGATCTCGCGCAGGCCCTGGAGCTGCTCGCCGTTGCGGTCCTTGAACCCGTCCTGCATCATTCGCCGCAGGGCGCTGTTCACATCGCCGTGGTAGAGGAGGTCGTCCGTCAGGCCCTCGAACACACTGTCGGCGTCGAGCTCGAAGCCCTTCTGCGAACCATCCCAGGCGGAATAGGTGAACCGTGCGGCCATAACGGCACGCTAGCCTCACAAGGCCATGCGCGTGCCACGCACCTTTGCCTTTGTGGACCTTTCCGGATTCACCAATTACACCGCAGCGTTCGGAGACGACGCCGCCGGTCGGCTGCTCAGCGCGTTCCGCGGCATCGCCCGCGACGTCGCCAGCGAGCGCGGCGTGCGCATCGCCAAGTGGCTCGGTGACGGGTGCATGATCGTGGCCATCAACCAGCTGGACTGCATCGCATTCTCGATCGAGCTGGAGCACAAGGCCAAGGAGGTCTGCACGCCGCTCGGCCTGCGCGTCGGCATCGCCACCGGTCACGCGCTGCTGTTCGAGGGCGACGACTACATCGGCTCGGCGGTGAACATGGCCTCGCGCCTGTGCGACGCGGCGGGACCGACCGAGGTGCTGCTTCCCTCGATGCAGCTCGAGCGGCTTCCGCAGGGCATCCACGCCACCCCGCACGGGGCCCTGGAGTTGCGCGGCTTTCCTGGCGAGATCGAGGTCTTCGAGCTCAGCGGCGATCTCGTCGACAGCGAGCGTCGCGACACCAGCGAGCTCTGGACGCGCGCTCCGTTCGGTCTCTGATCAGGGTGACCCGTGGTGTGGTGGTGCCGGCGACGCACGTCGACCGGTTACGGATCCACGAGGACATCGCCCTGCTCGGCGAGCTCGGTGTCGACACCGTGCGCATCGGCCTCGACTGGTCGTGGGTGCAGCCAAAGCCAGGCGCCATCGACGGTGACGCCGCCGAGTTCTACCTCGGCCTCACCCAGGTGGCTCGTTCGGTGGAGGTCACGCTGCAGTTCACGTTGCTTGAGCGCGATGTTCCGCTGTGGTTCGACAACGAGGGCGGCTTCGCCGATGCCAAATGGGCTGGGCACTGGTGGCCGCGGTGGGTGGAGACGTGCGCGGAGACCTTCGGCGACACGGTGGGCGGTTGGGCTCCGATCGATCATCCGCTCGGCGTTGCCAACCGGCTGTTCCCGAACGACCCGCGCAAACACGGCGAGGTCCTCGACACGTTGGTCACCGCCTGGCGCGATGCCTGGCGGATCCTGCGCGGCGGCGGCCCGCCGGTGCACACGGCGTTCGGCCTGGAGATCGTGCGGCCCGTCGACCAGACCATTCCCGCCGAGCACGCGGCCAAGCGCCTTGACCAGATCCGGTTCCGCCTCTGGTTCCAGGGCCTGCTCGACGGCATCGTCAGCATCCCCGGGCGCGCCGACCGCGAGGTCGCCGAGCTCGCCGGCGCGTACGACGTGTTCGGCCTGCTGCTGCGCCACGAACGTGACACGCTCGGCCTGCTGCACCGCGCCGCCGAGATGATCGACCTCTCCGGCAAGCCGATGACGGTCACGCTGCTGCTGCCCCCAGGCACGGATGCCGACCGGGAGTTGATCATCGAGCGTTACCTCGAGCAGACCACCGAGGCCGCCACCGGCCTGCCGCTGCAGGCCACGCTCATCAGCCCGACGTTCGATCTGATCGGCGACGAGCGGGGCATCATCACGCGGGACCGCAACCTGAAAGACAGCGGACGGCTGTTCCTCGGCCTGGCGCAGTAGCGCCGACCTCCGGGCACACCCGATGACGCAGGGTCGTCAGGCGAGCGCGCTTCGGTCTCGGGCGGCGGAGACGGCGGCGGTGCGGTTGGTGACGCCGAACTTGGTGAAGATGTGTGCAACGTGGGTCTGCACAGTGCGCACCGAGATGAACAGCTCCGTCGCAATGGTGCGGTCGCTGAGCCCCTTGGCCACGAGTCGCAGCACGTCCATCTCGCGCACGGTCAGCAACGGGTCCGCAGGCGCCGTCACATTCGGAACCGGTGCAGCCGCTGCCGCAGTGTCGATGAAGCGATGAATCTCCGACACCGTTGCGGCCTCGCTCGGGACCTCGTCGGCCTCGGGGATCCACCGCAGCGCGGCGGGTGGCCGTGCGGCCTGAACGCGTGCCCGGCGCTCATTGGCGGCGGCGAGAACGGCGCGCCGTTGCGCACCTGCGGGCAGCATCTCGGCGGCGATCTCGATGGCATCGATGACCCCGAAGTCGTTGCCGATGCTGTCGAACAGGTCGAGCCCCCTGTGGGCCAGCACGGTTGCCTGCTCGCGCCGGCCGAGGCCGTGGGCGGCTCTCGCGAGTGCGACCACCGCGTATGCCTCGACGGTGGTGGACCCGTGCGCGTGAGCCCGTTCGGCAACACCTTCGGCGAGATGATGAGCGTGCTCGAACTTGCCCTGATCGGTGCACACCAGCGCCCGAAAGGCCAGTGCATGAGCGGCCATCATCGCGTCGTTCACGAGACCGCGGTCGGCGGCGTCGAGCAGATCCAACGCACGGTCGAGCGAGCCGTTGCGACGCGCCGTGTCGGCCCAGTAGAAACGCACAACGCTGGCCAACCGCTGCAGGCCGGCCTCGTCGAGCGGTCCCACCACGTCGCGGTACAGCGCCTCGGCGCCGTCGAGGTCGCCACGCACGCCGAGCACGTTGGCCAGCTCCGCGGTCGCCGACGACTCGAACGAAGGCAGCTCGAGCGTGCCGTACAGCTCGATCGCTCGGCGGAGGCACACCTCGGCGTCGGCGAGCCGCCCGCGCGTGGCCTGGGCCACGCCGGCGGTCTCCAGGAGCCGCGCCGCGAAGTACCACTCACCGCTCGCCTCGGCAACGGGAACGCCACGCTCGATCCACTGCAGGGCGACATCGGCCCCGTGTGAGTAGTCGGCCAGCGCCGAAGCGTGGAAGCACAGCTCGGCGTAGGCCTTCGGGGCGTCGCGGTGCAGTCGCGCCGCAGTCTCGGCCCAGCGATAGCCCTCGCGCACGGCGCCGGTGGAGATCCAATACGGCCGCAACCCGGCCACCATGCTGCGCATTGCGGGCAGATCGGCGTCACGCCGGGCCACCAGCAGGGCACCCAACACGGCCGGATACTCGATCGTGATGCGCTCCATCCATGCCTGGTGTTCTTCGTCGGTCATCTCGCCGTCGCGTGGGTCGCGCCGGTGGCTGATGCGGGTGGCCCACGCCACCAGTGCTCGTTCGGTTGCCAACGTCTCCTCGCGCTCGTCGAGCAGGCGGCGGGCGTGCTCGCGCACCACCACCAACATCCGGTAGGTGGGCTCATCCCCGACCCGCTTGACGAGGTGCAGGTTCACGAGCTCGCCAAGCGCGGCGACGGCCTCACCCGTCGACACCGAGCGCGCGTTGCCCTCGCCGAGCAACCCGGCCACCAGATCGAGCCCGAAGGTGCCCGACACCACGCCGAGCCGCCGGTGCAGCAGCCGTGCCGGCTCGGACGCGAGCAAGTCGTAGCTCTCTGCAACGGTGGCCAGCAGGCTGCGGTGCCGCAGGTCGACGGCAGAGGTGGCGTTGTCCAAGCTGGCCCCGTCCTGGCGCAGGGCGTTGACCAACCCGGCCAAGCCCAGCGTCGGCACGCGCGCTGCAGCAAGCTCGATGCCGAGCGGGAGGCGATCGACGAGGTCGCACAGCTCACCCAACAACGGTTCGTCGTGCGGTGGGCGCGGCTCGCCCGCCGCCTCGATCCGGTCAGCGAGCATCACCTGCGCCTCAGGCCCGAGCGGGAGGACCTCGAAGACCCGCTCGCCCCGAACACGAAAGGCCAATCGACTCGTACACACGACTCGCACGCGTTCATCGGCAGTAACCAGCGCGGCAACGGCCGGGCCGGCGGCCACGAGCTGCTCGACATTGTCGAGGATCAGGAGTGACACGCCATCGGCAAAGCGAGCGGCGATCTGCATCGCCGCATCACCCGGTCCGCCACCCAGCTGATCGGCGACGAAATCGAGGATTGAGTCGGAATCGCTCCAGCCCTCGCACGCCACGAACCAGGCCGTGCCGCCCTCACTCACCCAGCGATGCTGGAGTTGTCGAGCGAGCGACGTCTTGCCAACGCCCCCCGGGCCGGCGAGCGTGACCAGCCGCTCGCCGTCGGCGAGCAGCGCATCGAGGGCCAGCAGCGCCGCGTCACGACCCAACAGCGGAGTCAGCCCGATCAGTTCTGCCACATTTCGACCTTACGCCACCGTTGCCCGGACCACAGAGGTCGTTCGCCGGGGACGAAATACGGAAATTTACGGATTCGCACGCACCCGGTGATGTGGTCCGGTGGGGACATGAACCGCACTCGCGCCTCCCGAGCTCTTGCCATCGTCGTCTCGCTGTTCGCTGGGGTGCTCGTGGCGGCACTGCCGCTGGCACCACAGCGCGCCGCGGCGGCCGGCGCCGGCTGGTACAGCGGGTCGATCCAGTACTCCACGATCCTCAACTGCACGAGCATCATCCAGGGATCGCCGTACAGCGAGTTCGGTGTCGGCACGTACGCGAGCTTCTTCGCCAACCCGGAGGCCAATCAGCCCGGGCCGGGCCAGACGTTCTACATCGAGATTGTCGTGAGTGGCCTCGGCCAGCCGTGCTCGGGCGGCTCGCGCGCCGACATCAACGTGCAGATCCCCGGCGGCACATCACTGGCGATCAGCGGGGCGAACCCGGTGAAGTGTTATCTCGGCGGTGCGCAGCTCGGCGCTGCCGACTGCCCCCAGACGCTGCCGAGCAGCGCCGGTCTCTACGGCGCCGGCTACGTGCGCGTGCCCTCCAGCGACAACGCCAACATCAACCTGTGGCCGCTTCCCCAGGGTGGAACGGTCACCATCCAGATCCCTCTGGTAGCCGGCGCAACGCTCAGCAACGTGGCGCTGAACACCGCCATCAAGATCTTCGACGGCAATGACAACCCCGTCCTGCACCCCACCGTCGGCCTGTACGTGTTCTCCAACCAGCCCTCGATCATCAGCCCGACGACCTCCACCACCTTCGGCGGCACGAGCTGGCCCACCACCGTTCGGTCGGCCCAGTACCTGTATCCCAACGGGCTCGGCGGCAACGCCTACTTCGACCTGCGCACCTCACCGGGTGGTGCGGTGGTCTTCACTGACGGCCCCGCCGTCATCCCCGCCGGTCAGCCAACCGGCTACGAGGTCTGGACGGATTGGACACCGTATGCACCGGGGTCACTTGCGGGCGGCACCACCTACTACTGGTCGATGCGGTTCGTGCCGTCGGCCGGGCCAACCATCACGGGGCCGACGAACTCGTTCACAACGCCACTGTCGAACCAATCGGTGGTGGGTACGGGTACGGCAGCGAGCTGCAACGGCGCAGCGCTGAACACGGCACTGACCGGACCGACGGCGAACGTCACCTTCAACTGTGGCCCGAACCCGGTCACGATCCTGATGACAGGGGCACCGACCATCGCCAACAAGACCATCGACGGCGCCAATCTGATCACCCTGCAGGCGGCCCCGGCCAGCCGCCATCTGTTCATCTCCGGCGGGACCTCGACGGTGAAGAACATCGCCTTGGTCGGCGGAAGCGCCACGGTCTGCGGCGGATCCGTGCAGGTGATCAACAACGCAACGGTGACCTTCGACGCGGTCCGCATGACGGGCAATGCCTCCACCGGCACTGGCGGCGCACTGTGTGTCGCCAGCGGCTCCACGGTCACCTTCGCCAACGGCTCGATCAGTGCCAACACCGCTGCCGGCACCGGTGGCGGCGTGCAGTCTGCCGGTGTTGCCACGTTCCAGAACACGAACATCTCCGCGAACATCGCCACCGGTTCCGCCGGTGGCGCCTTGGCCGGTTCCGGCGGAGGCGTCTTCAGCTACGGCTCGCTGACCTTGCTGCGCAGCGCGCTCATCGGGAACTCGTCCACGGCTGACGGCGGCGGCGTGATGAATGCCCTCGGCTCGCTCACCCTCACCAACAGCACGGTGGCCGCCAACACCGCCGCTCGCGGCAGTGGGGTCTTCACCAACAGCGGCTCGAGCTCACTGTTGAACGACACGATCTCCACGAACATCGCAACCACGGCGGGCGGCGGCGGTGGGATCGGCAGCCTCAGCTCATCGGTCTACGTGCGCAGCACGATCGTCACGGCCAACACTGCGGGAGGTATTGCCAACTCCAACTGCGCAGTGTTCTCCGGTGGCACGATTGCGTCTACGGGCAACAGCCTGGATTCCGCCGGCACCTGTGCTTTCACCGGACCGACCGACCTGCAGAACACCGACCCGCAACTGCTGCCGCTCGGTCTCTGGGGCGGCCCCACCCGCACGCTGCCCCCGTCGTCGACGAGCCCGGCCATCGACCGCGGCGCAAACACCTACTGCACCCAGCCGGACCAGACCGGTTTCAACCCCGGGGGGAGCCGATCGGTCGATGGCGATGGCAACGGGTCGGCGATCTGCGACATGGGCGCCTTCGAGTATCGGCCCGACGGCACGCCGCCCATGGTGACGGCCTTGACTCTGGCCGGCGCCACCCCCACTACGGCGGCTTCGGTGTCGTGGACGGTCACGTTCAGCGAGACCGTCACCGGCGTGGATGCAAGCGACTTCGCCCTGACTGCCACCGGCGTGGTCGGCGCGACCATCACCTCCGTCACACCCTCGATTTCCACGCCGACCAGCGTGTTCACCGTTACGGCCTCCACGGGCTCGTACGGCGGCACGCTCCGCCTCGACCTCGTCGAC
>JAYTSB010000018.1:0-9858 GCA_043745825.1 Actinomycetota bacterium
GCCGCCTGTGACCGCCTCGCTCACAGGCGGCCGGCCTGCGCCTCCTCTGTTGTCCTCACTGCATGCACCGATCGCGACGACGAGGAGCATCGACAAGGAGCACGCAAGACATCGGAGAAGCGAACACCTCACCATCCGCGCACCCTATGACGTGGCACGTCAGCGGGCTCCCCGTCGACATCCAAGAGCATGGCATCCACCGCCCGACACCTGATCACCATCTCATCCTGACAGCCGAGGTCACCACGCGCTAGTAGAGATGAGCCCTGCCCTAGCCGCCCTAGCCGCGCCCTAGCCGTAGATTCTGTACGTGAACTGGCGCCACTACTTCTTTGCCAAGTCGAGAGTGGAGGGCATCACCCGCACGATGGCCCGCACGTTCGGGCCTGAAAAACGTGCGAGTCAACACCGTGCTGCCGGGTTGGGTGGCCACCGAGCGTACCGGAAACGGTCCCACCACGCTGACGGCGACAAACACCGCGATCAGGCCCGTGCCGGGACCGGGCATGCGTGTCGCCTGCGTCAGATGGACACGTCAAATGCTGCGGCCGGCGTCTTTCCAATACTCGTCCTTCAGCAGTCGCTTGTAGAGCTTCCCGGTGGGGTGCCGGGGGAGCTCGTCGCGAAAGTCGATGGTGCGCGGGCACTTCACGTCGGCAAGCTGTGACTTGCAGAACTCGATCAGTTCCGCCGCGAGGGCCTTGGCGGCGTCGCCGTCGGCGGGCATCACCTCGGGCTGCACCACGGCCTTGACCTCTTCGCCGAAGTCCTCGTTTGGCACGCCGAAGACGGCGACGTCCACCACTTTGGGGTGGGTGACCAACACGTTCTCGGCCTCCTGCGGATAGATGTTCACCCCGCCGGAGATGATCATGTACGCCTTGCGGTCGGTGAGGTATAGGCAGTTGTCGGCATCCACGTAGCCGACATCGCCGAGGGTGCTCCAGCCCTTGGGGTGCCGCGAACTGGCGGTCTTGGTGGCGTCGTTGTGGTATTCGAACTGGGCGCCGCCCTCGAAGAAGATGGTGCCGCTCTCGTACGTGGGCACCTCGTCTCCGTCGTCGCCGACGATGTGGACCTTGCAGCCGATGGGCACGCCAACGGTGCCCGGGTGGGCCAGCCACATGTCGCTGTTGCAGTAGACGAAGCCGTTGCCTTCGGTGCCGGCGTAGTACTCGTGCACGATGGGCCCGAACCACTCGATGATGGCCTGCTTCACGGGGATGGGGCACGGCGCTGCGGCGTGGATGATGGTCTGCATCGAGCTCACGTCGTACTTCGTGCGCACGCCTTCGGGCAGCTTCATCAGGCGCACGAACATGGTGGGCACCACCTGGCTGATGGTTGTGTGGTATCGCTCGATCAGCCGCAGGTAGGTCTCCGGATCGAAGTGCTCCATCACCACCACTGTGGCGCCCATGGCCTGGATGGACATGCAGAAGCGCAATGGCGCAGCGTGATACAGCGGCGCGGGGGACAGGTACACGGACTCCGAGGTTGCGCTGAACAGCATGCTCAGCAGACCAGTGACCGACACGGGAGTTTCGATCAGGTTCCTGGCCTGGAACGTACCGGTGACCCCCTTGGGCTGGCCAGTGGTACCGGAGGAATACAGCATGTCAGCGCCGGCGATGCGCACCTCCAGCGGCTCGTCCGACTGACGCGCAACTGCGTCCTCGTAGGCCTCGTATCCGTCCACGGTGCCATCGAGCATCAACCGAAGCTCCACCTGTGGCGTGTCGGCAATGATCTCCGCGGCCTGGTCAGCTTTGTACTTGCTGGTGATGAACACCCGCGCACCGCAGTCGTTGAGGATGTAACTGAGCTCTGCGCTGGTGAGCCGGCTGGAGCAGGCGGTGTAGACCAGGCCCGCGTAGTGGCAGCCCCAGAGCACCTCGAGATAGCGGGCGTGGTTCTCCATGCACAGCGCCACGTGGTCGCCGGGCCGCAGGCCGGTGGCGTACAGCAACTGGCTCAAACGATTCGCTGCGGCATCCAGCTCGGCGAAGGTCTGAACCGCACCCGTGGAGGCCATGATCACTGCGGGTTTGTCGGGCGTTGCGGCTACGAAGGCACCTGGGAACATGGTTGGACGGTAGCCGAGGGTACGGTTTCGGCGTGGACCAGAGCAGCACCAAAGCCCGCCTCCGGGACCTCGTTGCAGCCCGGGATCTGGTACCGATCCCACTCGATCTGAGTTGCCTGTTGATCTGTCGTCTGGCGGGCCGAGACATCGATGTCGTGGGTGAGATGGAGGCGCTCGACGCGTTGGCCGCCGGCATCGAACAGCCCAGTTTCGAGGGTGTCATCACCGGTCTCTTCGCCGGCCCGCACCCGTTGCGAGGCAACACGGCGGCGTACTACGACATCGCCAACTCGCTGCTCAGCGACGTCCGCCGCACCGGCCGAGGAATTCCGATCTCGCTGTCGGTGCTGGCGATGGAGGTGGCCCGCCGCCGTGGCGTGCCGATGGCGGGCATCGGGATGCCCGGGCACTTTCTGGTCGGCGACGGAGCCGGTCGATTTGCCGATCCGTTCAGCGGCGGGCGCGTGTTCTCTGCCGACGGCGCGGTCGAGCTCTTCCACCGGGCGAGTGGCGGCGCGGTGGAATGGAACGACGCCTACCTGCGCCAGTCCTCGAACAGCGACATCCTGTTCCGGGTGATGAACAACATCAAGGTTGCCTGCTCGCGGAGCTTTCCTCACCGCCATCACCTGCCCTGGGCGTTGGAGGTCCTGAGCTGGTTTCCGCAGGGCGAGCGTTTCGATCCCGCGGCGGCCGCGCGCATCGTCGCCCCGTTCAACTGACCCCATGAAGGAGAGCGTCCGGCCATGATCGACCCCACCATCAAGCGCAGCCTCGGACAGATGATCAAGGGAGTGCAGCTCGTGGGCAGCGCCCATGACGGCGTCGCCCGCGCCTACTGCAGTCACTGGGTGTGCCAGGTCAGCTTCGAGGAGCCGATTGTCATGGCGAGCGTGTCGCCCAAGCACGACACCCATCCGCTGATGGTGGCCGCCGGCCAGTTCACGGTTTCCGTCCTGGCCGGGGACCAAGTGGATGTCGGCCAGTACTTCTCCTATCCCGGGCGCAAGTTCCGTTACATCGGGGACGAGTACCTCGACTTCCTGCCCGACGGCATGCCGGTGGCCCGGAACTGCATCGCCTGGTTGCGGTGCGAGACGTTCGAGATCAGGCCGATGTTCGACCACGAGCTGTTCTTCGCCAGGGTGGTCGAGGTCGGTCCGGGGCGGTTGAAGGATCCGCCGCTGCTCTACAGCAGCCGCCTCGGCTGGCGGGTCACCGGTGAGAAAGCGCGCGCCCCCGGCGTGAGTATCCGTGATGCCCTGCTCGCTCGCCTGGCTGCGGCCGGCTTCGACGCTCCCGACGATGAAGGCGACGACGCCGGTCAGTAGGGTCGCAGCCATGTCTGTCACCGCATCGTCTGTCACCCAATCCGTGCTCAGCGCCGACGAACAGCGTGTCGACGACCTCGTCACCGGACTGCTCACCGACTACCCGCCGGACCGCACCGCGCCGCAGGACTTTCTCGGGGCCCAGTTCGACGCCGGCCTGGCGTGGGTGCACTTCCCGGTCGGCCACGGCGGCCTCGGCCTGAACCCCAAGCTGCAGAAGATGGTCAACGAGCGCGTCTTCGCCGCCGGTGCGCCCCACGCAGGCGCACGCAACCCCATCGGCTACGGCATGTGCGGACCCACCGTTGCGGTGTGGGGCTCGGACGAGCAGAAGTCGCGCTACCTGCGCCCGCTGTTCACCGGCGAGGAGATCTGGTGCCAACTGTTCAGCGAGCCTGGGGCTGGTTCGGACTTTGCCGGCTTGTCGGCACGGGGCGTCAAAGACGGCGACGAGTGGATCTGCAACGGACAGAAGGTGTGGACCACGCTCGCCCACGTGAGCCGCTGGGGCCTGCTCGTGGTGCGCACTGATCCCGAGGCGGTCAAGCACGCCGGCCTCACTGCGTTCGTGGTGGACATGCACGCGCCAACCGTGGAGGTCAAGCCGTTGCGCCAGATGACCGGTGAGGCCGAGTTCAACGAGGTCTTCTTCACCGACACGCGCATCCCGGGAAGCGAGATGCTCGGCAACTCCGGCGATGGCTGGCGGGTCTCGCTGACCACGCTGATGAACGAGCGCGTGTCCATCGGCGGCGCCATCCCGGCCAAGGCCAGCGGTGTCATTCGCGATCTGGTCAAGACGTGGCAGGCGCTGCCCGACGACCGCAAGAACCCTGCGCTGCTCGACCAGGTCATGCAGCTGTGGAGCCGGGCCGAGATCCTTCGGCTCACCAACATTCGCGCCAACCAGAACCGCAAGATGGGCGATCCGGGACCGGAGGGATCGATCGGCAAGGGTGCCTCGGCCGAGCTGAACAAAGCCGTGTACAACCTGGTCGTCGACCTGCTCGGCGCCGAGGGCATGCTCTACGGCAGCTACGCGATGACGCGCCCGGAACACGCGATGGGCTTTGATTCACTGCAAAAGGCGTTCCTGCGGATGCGCGCCAACTCGATCGAGGGCGGCACCAGCGAGGTCATGAAGAACATCCTCGGCGAGCGTCTGCTCGGTCTGCCAGGCGACGTGCGCGTCGACCGCGACCGCCCGTGGAGCGAGGTACCGCGCAACTGACCCGGCGCAGCTGGCCGGATGTGGCTGCGCTGTGGTGTCAGCTGCCCGTATGCAGGAGGATGCCGAGGAACACTGCCGCCACCGACGCCAAGGCGCCGATCGCGCCGCCCAAGGCCAGCATCAGTTTGCTCCGCGCCGCCACGTGGACGGCGGCGGCGGCGCCGGCGATGACGGCCACCGCGATCTTGATCAACAGGGTCACCTGATAGACGTTGGCCTGCTGGGTGATGTCGATCTCGGCGAGGTTCCACATACCGGTGAGCACCAGCACGCCGAAGGCCGGCCAGGCGATGCGGTTGTAAGCACGAGCGGCCTGCTTGGCCAGACCCTCATGCCGATGCAACACCGGCAGCAGGCCGGCCAGGGTGAACTGGCCGCCGACCCAGATCGTTGCCGCCAGCACGTGGAGCGTGAGGCGGATCGTGGCGGCGGTGGGGGTGAGCACGCAGTCAGCCTGCCACTCAGCGGAGCAACGCTGACAGAACGTCGCTGGCCGGAACGGTGCGGTCGTCGATCGCCGCCGCGTCCGACGGGGCGCCGAGCAGCACCCCCGCAGCGCGGCTGATCGCGCCCTGCAGGTCGCGGATGTTGCGGGGCGGCGGGAAGTACTCGTCCTCGTCCGTGGTCCGCACCGTTTCCACCCCGTGTCGGGGCGCGAGGTACCGCAACACGGCCTGAACGAGGTCCTCCGGCGCCGAAGCACCGGCGGTGACCCCGACGGTGCCGGTGAGATCATCGGGGAGTTCCTCCAGTCCGTTGATCCGGAACACGCGTTTGCACCCGGCTTCGATGGCCAGCTTCTCCAGGGCGCGGGTGTTGGACGAGTTCGCCGAACCAATCACGATCAAGGCATCGACGCGGGGGGCGATGCTCATCAGCGCGGACTGCCGGTTGGTGGTGGCGAAGCACAGATCGCTGCGGCCCGGCGACCACACGTCCGGGTAGCGCTCGCGCACGGCCACCGCAACACCCTCCCAGTCGCGGTGCGACAACGTGGTCTGGGCCAACAACGCCACCGGCTCGTCGAACGCGGGGAGCTCGTTGACCTCGGCAACGGATTCCACACGGCTGATCGCTGCAGGGGCGACCGCCATCGTGCCCACCGCTTCCTCGTGTCCCTCGTGGCCGACGTAGACGATGCGGTAGCCCTTGGTGGCGCGCACCTTGACCTCGTGGTGCACCTTGGTGACGAGCGGGCAGACGGAGTCCACCACGTAGCTACCGCGCTCGCGCGCGGCGCGGACGACCTCGGGGGCAGACCCGTGCGCAGACAGCATGATCGGGCTTCCCCGAGGCACGTCGTCGATGTCGTCGACGAACACCACGCCCTGGGCCTCGAACTGCTGGACGATCACCTTGTTGTGGACGATCTCGTGGTAGCAGTACACGGGCGCCGGGAAGCTGCGCACCATGAAGGCCAGGGCTTTGATCGCCATCTCCACGCCGGCGCAAAAGCCGCGCGGCTCGGCCAGCAGCACTCGGTCGACGTCCACAGCCCCACGCTACCAACAGCGTCTGGAACGGGCCTCTCGGCCGCTCCACCGCTGGTGCCGGTACCCTTCACGGGCTATGTCGCTGCCGACGGTTACCCTTGTTGCTCCCGGTTCGCCGGCCGAGCATGCCGGCATTCGCGCCGGTGACGAGGTGTTGCGGCTGAACGGCCAGGTGCCGCGCGACATCATCGAGTGGCGCTTCCTGGTCGACGAAGCCGAGCTCGACCTCGAGATCCGGCGCGGCAACGTGGAGCTGTCGATCGAGGTCACCAAGCTCGAGGGCGAGCCGCTGGGTGCGGAGGTGGAGAGTGCGCTGTTCGATCGTGTGCGCACGTGCGACAACCACTGCGAGTTCTGCTTCATCTACCAATTGCCCAAGGGCTTGCGCAAGAGCCTGTACCTGAAGGACGACGACTACCGGCTCAGCTTCCTGTACGGGAACTTCACCACCCTCACCCGCTTCACCGAGGCCGATCTCGAACGCGTCGTCACCGAGCGCCTGTCGCCATTGCACGTCAGCATCCACGCCACCGATCCGGAGATCCGCAGCCGGATGCTGCGCAACCCGCGCGGTGGGATGAGCCTGCGCTGGCTGCGCGCCCTGCTGGACCACGGCATCACGGTTCACGGCCAGGTCGTGGTGTGCCCAGGCGTGAACGACGGCGCGGTGCTGGCCGACACGCTGGCAGGCGTTCTCGACCAGTACCCGGAGCTTGCGTCCATTGCGTGCGTGCCGCTGGGCTTGAGCCGGTTCAACACCGAACCGGCGATGCGGATGCACACGCCGGACGAGGCCAACGCCGTGGTCGACACGGTGCACGACTGGCAGGACATCTTCCTCACCACGGTGGGGCACCGGATGGTGTTCGCGGCGGACGAGTACTACCTGATGACCGGCCGCCCCTTCCCGCCGGCGGCCACGTATGCGGGCTTCGACATGCACGAGGACGGCATCGGCATGGCCCGCACGTTCTCGATGGAGTTCACCGGCGAAGTCGACACCCCGGTGGGCCCGCAGAGCGGCTTCTTCGCGTGGGTGGACGGCGCCCCGGCGGCGGGGTACCGCGCCCCGCGCAACCCGGCCGGTGACACCGGCCTGCGCGGTTGTGGCGATGGCGCCGTGGAGGGCAGTGACGCCGGCGGGGCCGCGTCGAGCAACGTGTTGCTGCGCCCGCGCCCGGACGCCCCGATCGGCATTCTCACCGGCGAGTTCGGCGCCCAGGTCCTGGCCCCGCTCGTGGCCGACCTCGGCCGCAATGACATCCGCATCATCCCCGTTCGCAATAAGTTCTTCGGGGGCAACACCGCTGTCACCGGGTTGATGGTGGGCGAGGACATCGCCCGCACACTGCGCGACGAGCCGCTGACCCATCGCTACCTCCTCCCCGACGTCTGCCTCAGCGAAGGTCGCTTTCTCGACGGAACCAGCGTCGATGCGCTGCCCCGCTCGGTCGAGGTGGTGCCGACGAACGGCATCTCCCTGCGCCAGGCACTCGGCCTCCGCCAGACCAGCAAGCAGCAGACCAGCAAGCAGCAAACCAGCACGCAGCAGACCAGCAAGCAGCACACCACGGAGACCCGGCGATGACCGACACAACTGGACATGGCACCAGCAAGCACCACGAGACCGATGTGGCGGCGGCGAAGCTGCCCACGGTGGTGATCGTCGGCCGGCCCAACGTCGGCAAGAGCACGCTGTTCAACCGCATTGTGGGTGAGCAGGTGGCCATCGTGGAGGATCGCCCCGGCGTCACCCGCGACCGCAAGGAGATCGAGGCCGAATGGCTCGGTCGGCCGTTCTTGATGGTGGACACCGGGGGCTGGCTACCGTCGGGCAGCGAGTTGGATGCCAAGGTCAGCCGTCAGGTGGAAGCAGCGGTGCGCTCAGCCGACCTCGTGCTCTTCCTCGTCGACGGCTCGGTTGGTCTCACCGATGACGACGAGTCCATCGCGATGTGGCTGCGCCGGATCAAGCCGCCGGTGCTGCTGGTGACCAACAAGGTCGACAACGACCGGCGCGAGCGCGACCGCTGGGAGTTCATGGCGCTCGGCCTCGGCGACCCCATCCCGGTCAGTGCTCTGCACGGCCGGCGTGCCGGCGACCTGCTCGACGAGGTCATCGCGCGCATCCCCGATGTCAGCGCCGCGGGATTGCAGGCCCTGGAGGAGGACGACGAGGACTGGGTGCCACCAGAGCTGGCCCCGCCGCGCGTGGCGGTGGTGGGACGGCCCAACGTCGGCAAGAGCACGCTGTTCAATCGCCTCGTCGGCTCCGACCGCTCCGTGGTGCACGACATGCCCGGCACCACTCGCGACGCCATCGACACGCTCGTGGAGACCGAGGACGGCCCGATGGTCTTCGTCGACACGGCGGGTATGCGGCGCAAGAGCAAGATCGACGACTCCGCCGAGTACTACTCGTTCGTTCGTTCGCTGCGCGCGATCGATGACTCGGACATCGCCCTGTTCATCATCGACGCAACCGAGGGCATCACCGGTCAGGACCAACGCCTCGCCGAGCGAGTGGATGCCGCTGGATGCCCGATTGTTCTGCTGCTCAACAAGTGGGAGCTGATCGACGATCCGGAACGCCGGCTCGACATCATCGCCGATGTGAAGCGCAAGCTGGGCTTCATCGGTGACGCACCGATCCTGAAGATCTCCGCGCTCAGCGGTATGGGCGTGCACAAGTTGCGTCCCATCCTGTCTGATGCCATCGAGCAGTACCACCGCCGCGTGCCCACCCGTGACGTCAACAAGGTGATCGCTGCAGCCCAGCAGAAGCAGCCCGCACCCGGTGGTACCCGCGTGCTCTACGCCCTGCAAGGTGCTACCGAGCCACCGACGTTCACGCTGTTCGTCAACCGCGAGCTGCCCCAGACCTACCTGCGCTACATCGAGCGAAGCATCCGCGAGGCGTTCGACTTCGGTTCCACCCCGATCAAGTTGCGCGTCCGGCGGCGCACGGAGTGATCTCCGATGCCCTGGTGTGAAGACTGCGCGAAGTACCACGCGCCCTCCGCAATGGCGCTCGACGGTACGTGCCCCACGTGCGGACGCCTGATCGAAGCCCCGAAATCGGCGCCGATCACCGCCAAGAATCTGGATTTGAAGCAGCTCGCGACAGGCGGCGATCCGACTTCGGCCGACGATGCGTCTGCTCCATGGCATTTCAAACTGCTGATGGTGTTGCTCGTGCTGTACTTCATCTGGCGGATCGTCGATCTCTTCCTCTGAATACCTGCGTCATCATCGCCGTCAACCCGCCGATGCAGCCCGCAGAGCTAGCTACTTGCTCGACACCCCTGGGGCACACGGCGCCGACGGCGGGTGGCCTCTCCCCGCTGATGACCTAGTGCCCTAGCCACTTCGCCGTCGCAGGACGATGATCAGAAGTGTCCGCGAGGAGGGCAACTGTGGAGACCTCGTCCCAACGGGCCCAGCAGGCCGACATCGATACTGACGGCTGTTTGGTCCTGCTCGGCACGCAGCAGGTCGGCCGACTGGTGTTCGATGCTCCGGATGCGCAGATCCGGCCGCTCAACTACGTGCTGGCCGACCGTGACATCGTGATGCGGATCGACCATCCGCTGGACCTGCCGGAGCGCGTGGTCTTCGAAGTCGATCAGATCGATCCGGTGAATCGCCAGGGCTGGAGCGTGATCGTGCACGGACCTGCGACGGTGGAGCCGCTCGATGACCGTGACATCGACATCG
>JAYTSB010000019.1:0-3075 GCA_043745825.1 Actinomycetota bacterium
CGCTCGCGCCGACGAGGCGGGCCACGATTTCCACGATGTCCGCGATCGACGCCGGCGGAATGACGTTGGCGACCCGGTAGAGCTCCGCGAACGCCGCGCCGATCACCGCGTCGTGTTCGTCGGGGGAATGGTGAGCGCTCAATCGACCTCCGCGTCGGCTAGGACGCAAATCTATCCGGTCCCGGTGGTCACCGACCTTGTGCGCACGCCGATCCGGCGCCCCAGCGTCAGCCAGAGACGACGATCTTGCCGAAGAACTCGCCGCGCTCCATCGCTCGCAGGGCGTCGAGCGTCTGCTCGAACGGCCACACGCTGTCGATCACAGGCGGCGAGTCGGCCGCCGACATCGCTGCCAGCATGCGTGGGAAGTCGGCGCCCTGGTAGCCGCCGGCACCGATCAATGAACGGCCCCAGTGGTAGACGTCGGTCAACGACACGGTGGCCTCTGTGCCGGTTGTGGTACCGCAGAACACCATCCGCCCGCCGATGGCCAGCGAGGCGATGGATGCGCCGAACAGCGCCGGGCCGACGTGGTCCACCACGAGATCCACGCCGCGCCCAGCGGTGATGCGGGCCACCGCCGATGCGACGTCCTCGCTGCGGTAGTCGATGACGTGGTGGTAGCCGCTCGCCAGCGCGCGCGAGACCTTGTTGGGCCCGCCGGTGGTGGTGACGACGGTGGAGCCGTCGGCGCGCAAGAGAGAGAGCAGCGCGCACGACACACCACTGGCCGCGCCGTTGACGAGCACGGTCTCCCCCGGCACGTGATGGCCGGCCTCCAGCGCATGGAACGCCGTCATCGCCGCTACCGGCAGCGACGCGGCGTGAACGAACGACATCTCCTCGGGGATCGCGTAGACGCGATCGGCCGGCGCGGTGACCAGCTCGGCGAAGCCGCCGGCACGGGTGGAGCCGACAGTGCGCAGGTTCTCGCAGTACGGGGCCAGCCCCGAGGTGCAGCGCGCACAGCTGCCACACGTGCTGACCGGATCCACCAGCACACGCGCGCCGATGGGTGGCCCGACGGTGTCGGGCAGGTCCGGCGCCCGGGCGGCCACGATGCCGGCCACGTCCATACCGGCGATGTGCGGCAACGAAAAGCCGCGCACCAGCGGGGCAGCGCGCTGGAGAAGGTCGAGGCGGTTCAGCGCACAGGCGCGCACCTCGACGAGCAGTTCGCCGGCTGCCAGGACCGGATCTGCAACGGTTTCGGGGGCGACGACGTCGCCGCCCCCGAAACCGCGCTGGACGAATGCTCTCAACTGGCGTCAGCCCGCAGGCCAGATGACCTTGCCGTCGGCGTCGTACAAGCCCCTGGCGAGCGCCTCGTCGTAGGCCTTGCCGTCCGCCGGCGCTCCGTCGGGCCACACCCCGGCCTCCATGTACGCGGCGTACTCGTTGTCGAACACGGCCGGGTCGATGAGGCCAATCGGCTCACCAGCCGGCGTGCTCTCCTGCACCACCTTCAGCTCAGCCTTCCAGCGGTAGAGCTCGCCCTGCTCGGTGAGGTAGTTCTGGTTGCCGGCGGCATCGATCGCGGCCACCGAGATCTTCACGGCCTCGTCGGGATCCGCGATCGCGTCCTCCATACCGTGCAGCGCAGCGCGCGTGAAGTCCTCGACGACGGTGGGGTGCTCTGCCGCGTACGACTTGGACGTGTACAGCAGACCGAAGCTGCCGGGCGTCTCGCTGGTGACGGGGTCGAACAGGGTGTACTTCACGCCCGCAGCATCGAGCTGGCCCGGCTCGTTCGACTTGTACACCGGAAGCGCATCGATGCCTTGGGCGAGCTGGGCCACAGGGTCGTAGCCGTCGAGCAGAATCTCTTTGTAGTCGGTGCCCCGCTGCAAGCCGGCCTTGGCGAGCATCGCCACGATTGACGGGGGCAGGTCGCCCTTCACGCCGATGGTCTTGCCCTTCAGGTCCTCGAGCTTGGTGGCGCCGCCGGCCGGGGTGACCAAGGCTTCGATCGGTGCCTTGCCGTAGTTGGCAAGGGCGACGTACTCGGCGCCGTCGACGGAGTAGTTGAGGATCTCGCTGTAGTTTCCGGCCGAGGAGAACTGCGCCGTGCCGGCGGCCACGAGCGGGTAGTTCGAGGTGGAGAATCCGGGCTTGAGCTGCACGTCGAGGCACATCGCATCGAAGTAACCCTTGTCCTTGGCCACCACGACGTCGACGATGGACGCCGACGCGGCGAAGTCGAAGCTGGAGATGTAGGTGATCGTGCCGGCTGCCTTGTTCTCTGCGCACCGGGCGTCGGAGATGCCGGCCGTGGTGACGCCGTCATCGCCAACGGCACCGGTGGTGCCGGTGGTGCCGGGAGCATCCGTTGCCGGTGTGCTGGCCGGTGTGCTGGCCGGCGCACTCGACGCCGGGGCATTGGTGGATGCGCTGGTGGGGGCGGTGGTGGCCGCCGTGCTGCTGGATTTGGCATCGCTGCCGCAGGCGGCGCCGAAAAGGGCGAGCGCCGCGAGGGCGGCGACGCTGGTGATCCGCTTGTTCACGCTGATCATGGTGTGTCCCTGACTTTCACTGGTTTGTGTTGTTGGTGGTGGTGGGTGGGCTGGATGAGCTGAGCCGACTGAGCTGAGTTGACTGGCCGACGCTTGGCTAGATGGGTCGTTGGCTGCTGTGCCAGTGCAGTGCGAAACGCTCGATCGTGCTGATGAGCAGCGTGGCTGCGGCGCCGATGAAGGCGAGCACGTAGATGGACCCCCACAGCTGCATGCGCAGGTTCGGTCGAGCCTGGGCGAGCTTGACAGCGTAACCCAACCCGGACGTGCTGCCGGCGAAGAATTCGCCGAGCACGGCGCCGATGAGGGCCAAGCCGACGGCGATGCGCGCCGCGGAGAACAGGTTCGGCAGGGCCGACGGCAGCCGCAGGCGAACGAACACCTCGCGTCGGCTGGCGTGAACGGAGCGGGCCAGCTCGATCAGGTTCGGATCGACGGAGCGCATGCCGACGACCCCGTTGATGAGGAACGGAACGAAGCACACGAGCGACGTCATCACCAGGATCGACTTCAGTCCGAAGCCCTGCCAGATCACGATGGCCGGGGCGTAGGCGATGATGGG
>JAYTSB010000020.1:0-2103 GCA_043745825.1 Actinomycetota bacterium
GCCGCAGCCAAGAAGGCTGCACCTGCGAAGAAGGCCGCAGCCAAGAAGGCTGCACCTGCGAAGAAGGCAGCAGCCAAGAAGTAGTCACACTCCGGCACGGTTTGGAGCGCCGCGAACGGGAGGCTACGGCCTCCCGTTCGTGCTTTCCGGGGTGGACTCGACCAGGCCCAGACCCACCGGGACGTCCTCGTAGTCGATGGTCCACAGTCGGGTGGAGTCGCTCCCGCCGGCGGCGTAGCACCGCCAGCCGAGCAGTTGCTGGGCTCGCTCGGGCAACGCCGCAACGCTGGACCAGTCGACGCCCAGTGGTGCAGCTTCTTCCGGCGTGAGCCAGCCGAGCACGTACGAGACGTGGAGCCCGAAGCGCCACTGATCCGGGGTGGCGTTCGCGCCGGCACCGTGCAACGCCCTGCCGGTGTAGATCATGCCGCTACCGGCAGTCATGATGGCCTGGGTGATCTCGTCCGGGTCGGGACGGCGGCGGAAGTCTGACCAACGCTGGCTCCCCGGCACCACACGAGTCGCACCCACATCGGCAGTGAAGTCGGTGATCGCGAACATGCAGCTGACCGTGACCTCGAAGCCATCGGGGCGGTTCATCGTCCGCCAGTTGTCGGCGTCGCGGTGCAGGACCTGCGCGGCCTCGCCCGGACCGATGATCATCATCTGCCCGGTGTTCATCCAGTAGCTGCCGCAGGTCGGCAAGAGCAGCGCGTCGGCTACGGCCAGCATGGTCGGGTGCAGGAGGACGTCGATGAACGCCCTGCTGCGCGATGCCAACCGGGTGAACCGCTTGGTGGCGCCGCCCCAGAACTGCTGCACGTTCGCATCGCCGCTGCGGCTGCCTGCCCCGAACGTCGTCGCGGCACGCTCCATGTCGTTGCGAAACGTGGCGAGCAGCTCCGGGTCGAGCATGCCGTCGACGATGACTGCGCCGTCGCGCGCGAGCGCAGCCAGCACATCCGTGTTCGACACGGGCGTGTGCGGTGCGGGAGCAAGGTGCTGCAGCGCTGTCACAGATCGCCGATCCGCTTGAACAGCTCGGCAGAACCCACGCCGTGATGGGCGCCCAGTTCGGCGAGGCGGTCGGTGATGCGCCGACGAAAGTCGGCGAGCTGGTCGTCGGATGTGGCGTGCATCGTGCTCTCGAACTGCGATGCGTGGGCCTCGAGCGCGTGCAGCTTGGTGTGGACGAAGCCGGTGACGTCTTCGACATGATCCGGTTCGTCGGCCTCCCACAGCAGCAGCACATCGGGTCGGTGATGGGGCATGTCGTGCTCCCGGAAGAAGTGTGGATCCCGGGCGGCGACGATGCCGTCGCAGGCGAGCAGGCCGGCATGGCGGTGATCGGGATGGAGGCGGTAGCGCTTCCACGGATCATGACCCAGCACCACATCGGGTCGCACGGTGCGGATGCAGCGGGCGACCTCACCGCGCAGTGCCAGGGTGCTGTCCAGCTCGCCGTCGATCCGGCCGAGGAATGTGACGGTTCTCGCTGCCTCCCCGGCGAGGCGCTGCGCCGCTTCGCGCTGTTCGGCCTGGCGGGTGGCGCGCAGCGCGGCGATGTCGGCGTCGGGGTTCCACGTGCCTTTGGATCCATCGGTGAGCACGAGGTGGTGCACCTCGCAGCCAGCCGCCGCCCACTTCGCGAGCGTGGCGCCGGCGCCGAACTCGACGTCGTCGGGATGGGCGCCGATGGCCAGCGCGACGCGCGGTGTGGGCAGGTTCGCGCTCCAGGCCGGGCGGGCTACTGGTGGTTGACCGGGTTCGTTCGCAGCCATGTGGGCAACGCCTTTGCGATGATCGGGTGGACGAGGTCGTCGGGTGTGTCGAGGTCCAGGGCAAGGCGACTGTCGCGATGCACGCGCACGGGAAGGCCGAGGCTGAGCGCGTGGACGAGGTGGCGGTGGAACGACTGCGAGCCGTAGGCGGGTTGGAAGCCGCAATGGGTGGGCACCGCAAGGACGTTCGTTCCGTCGGACCGACCATCTGGCACCAGCACCACACCACCGGTCAACACCACCGTGGTGAGCGGTGAGGGGACGGGCAGATCGCTGTGTGCAACGATCACGTGCTCGATGCCGGCGTCGGCGAGCGCAGCAA
>JAYTSB010000021.1:0-2012 GCA_043745825.1 Actinomycetota bacterium
TCCATGACTTCAGTGTGGCCACCGTGCCGGCGTCGATGTCGACAACCCGCCGCGACCGCTTCGTCTTGACGTCGCCAGTGATCGGCTTGCCATTGACCACCGTCGTCGACTGACCGCTCGTGCTCGTCGTCGCCCACGATGGCGGAGTACGTGACCGGCGGGAGACCACCGTTGAGATGCGTGCCGATGGCGTGCACGTGATGCGCCACCACGTCCTGGATCGACCAAGCGGGACAGGCCCGGCAGGTTTTGGTCGACGGTCGGCATGTCACACGCGAGTCTCTTCGGCGAGCACGCCGAGCGCCACGGCCCCGCCGTACTCCACCGACTGGCCGTTGGCAGCGAGGTGGCCACGGAGCACCTCCGCGTCGCGCCGGCAACGGCTCAGCGGATGAGTGCGATCGACGGTGACGGTGCCGGTGAGCTCGCACATCGAGTCGATGATGGCCACGGCCTGTTCGTTGGCGGTGGCGTTGGCGGTGGCGTTGGCGGCAAAGAGCCGAACCCGCTGCGCGGGGGTCAGCTCGCCGAGGCGCTCGGCTTCGTCCCACATCAGTGCCAGCTCCCTCTCCACCGAGGACCGGCACGCGTTCCAGAGACCCTCGGCTCGCAGGTAGGCGCGCTGCATCGCGGCGTTGTTCGCGAGCGGCACGAACGCGGGCGGCGGGGCCGTGGTGATGAGGATCTCCTTGGCCTCGTCGAGGGCGCGCCGGGCGGCCCCGAGCTGGGTGGCGGCCACGGAGCTGGCGATCGCCCAGTTGCCGTTGCCCACGAGGCAGCGGTGCGGGCCGTAGTCGTGGGGGGAGGGCTCGAAGGGTGTGAAGGTCCAGGTGGGGTCGATGGTCTGCTTGGGGATGGTGATGCTGTGGCTACCGGTGCCGCGCAGGCCTGTGGGGTTCCAGTCATCAGCGATCTCGGCTCGGTCGGCGGGCACACAGGCGAAGCGCAGCACGGGGAGGCCCTCAGGGCTCACCGCGCCGGCGATCATGGCGAGCCCGCCGATCCAGGTTGCGCCGGTGCAGCCGGTGTCGAAGGCCCACCGTCCGCCGAAGGTGGCAGTGTCCCCGTCGATGGCGAGCTCGCCGATGCCGGCGATGGTGGTCGACGAGGAGCCGAGCGGGTCGGCGAGGACCTCCCGAGCGAAGGCGAGGTCGCCACCGACGGTGAGCCAGCCGAGCTCGGCGGCACCTTGGGACACGACCCAGCCGAGGGAGGGTTCGTGCCAGGCCAGCTCGAGGCCGATGCGGAACCAATCGATCGGTGAGCCACCGGTGCCGCCGAGGGCCGTCGGCACGAGGGTGCGGAACAGTCCGGCGGCAAGTGCAGCCTGGTAGAGGTCATCGGGCAGGGAGCGAGCCTCGTCGAGCTCGGTCCAACGGCGGTCGGCGTCTTGGCCGAGCAGCGTGGCGGTGTCGGCGGTGGCTCGATTGACGTTCGCTTCGTGGAGTGTGGTCATGGGCTGACCCTACGAATTCCGACGGTTCGCTGACTTCGCGGATATCCAGCGGTTCGGACTACGGGATATCCCGTAGTGGCGTCTCAGCGCGGCGGTGTGACGAGGCCGCGGGCCACGGCGTGCACGGCTGCGTCGGCCCGACCTTTGGCGTTGAGCTTGCGGTACAGGTCGGTGACGTGGCGCTCCACCGTGGAGGGCTGCACGCCGAGGTCGCGGGCGATGTCCTTGTTGGAGGAGCCTCGCCCCTAGGAGCGTGAGCACCTCGGTCTCGCGGGGGCTGAGCGACACCGTGGCGGCCGGGGGCGGGGAGGGCGTGAGGGGCGTCCTTTGACCGCGGCCAGGATCGCCTGCACCACGTCGCCGCTGTCACGGATGAACGGGTCGTGTTCGTTGCCCTCGAGCACGTGGAGCCGGGCGCCCGGTACGAGTCGAGCGATCTCCCGGCTGAGCGCGGGTCGCACGGCCGGATCGTGGCGGTTGGCGATGACCGTGGTGGGCACGCGGATGCAGGCAAGCTCATCCCGGACGTCATGGGTGCGCATGTAGCGGAGGAGGG
>JAYTSB010000022.1:0-3679 GCA_043745825.1 Actinomycetota bacterium
CGATCTGCGGTCGAACAACTCCTGGATGCACAACATCGACGTGCTCGTGAAGGGCAAGCCCCGGTGCACGGTGCACATCCACCCTGACGACGCGGCCGATCTCGGGGTCAGTGACGGTGGCACCGTGCGCATCACCAGTCGGGTGGGCAGCGTGGAGGTGGCTGCCGAGGTGACCGACGCGATTCGCCCGGGTGTGGTCAGCCTGCCCCACGGTTGGGGCCACGGGGTGCCCGGTACGCGACTGCGGGTGGCCGCCGAGCGGGCCGGCGTCAACTCGAACGTGCTCACCGACCACGAGGCCATGGATCCGCTGTCGGGAACCTCGGTGCTCAACGCGATTCCGGTCACCCTTTCTGCCGTCTGATCGTCCGCCGCGCGATGCGCTGCTGTGAGGACAACTCGTTGCGACGGCAAGCAGATCACAATGCTGTGGACAAGTCATGTTGAGGTCGGTGACCTGCCGGGACGCGGCTTTCGTCGTCCCTACGCCAGCCACGCGTCATCCATTGGCTGCTCGCAATTCAGAGCAAATTCACATGGTTGTACCTCTTCCGATCCACAGGCTTGGGCACCTACGCTCTGCTCTGTGAATGGCTGCGGCGACGAGGCGCGGATGAGAGGAAGCGCGTTGTCGGCGGAAACGTCGGCGTCGCGCTCCTCGGGGCAGGCGTCCCATACCTGCGACCTCGCGCCGCGGCCAAATTCACCGGAAATCATCCCGTGCTGATCCGCATTCGCTCGGACGTGCATCCTTTCGAATGTCGCGCTTGACAGCGTTGTAACTACAATGGTGTAATCTTCCTTCCGCTACTGGTTGTGTCTGAGTCGGGGTGCATACAGCAACAGACACAACATCTTGTGGTCGGTTCCGCCACCGCCGGAATCTGCCCGACCATCGCATCCACCCATCTCCACCGAATTCCCAGAGTGAGGAACACCACATGTCACTGGCCCCAGAACGACTGTCGATCGGCATCCGCCGCAATTTCACCGCTCCTGGCGTGCACCCGTTCGATCAGGTCACCTGGGAGCGCCGGGATGCCCGCATCAGCAATTGGAAGGACGGCTCGGTCGCGTTCGAGCAGCTCGGCGTGGAGTTTCCCGTCGGCTGGTCACTGAACGCAACGAATATCGTCGCCCAGAAGTACTTCCGGGGCACGCTCGGCACGCCAGGTCGTGAATCCTCGCTGCGCCAGGTCATCGACCGCGTCGTGGACACCATCACCACCTGGGGCGTGGAGGGCGGCTACTTCGTCGACGAGGCCGAGGCCGACACGTTCAGCGACGAGCTGAAGTACATCCTCGTCACCCAGCGGGCAGCGTTCAACAGCCCGGTGTGGTTCAACATCGGTGTGGAGGGGGTGCCTCAGCAGGCGAGCGCGTGCTTCATCCTCTCCGTCGACGACACGATGGACGGAATCCTCAACTGGTACCGCGAAGAGGGCACCATCTTCAAGGGAGGCTCTGGCTCAGGCATCAACCTCTCCAAGATCCGCTCCAGCCACGAGCTGCTCCAGGGCGGTGGCACCGCCAGCGGCCCGGTCAGCTTCATGCGCGGTGCTGATGCATCCGCCGGCACCATCAAGAGCGGGGGCAAGACCCGTCGGGCCGCAAAGATGGTCATCATCAACGCCGATCACCCGGACGTCGAGGAGTTCATCTGGTGCAAGAGCAAGGAAGAGGCCAAGGCTCGCGTGCTGCGTGACGCCGGTTTCGACATGGACCTCGACGGTGCCGATTCGTTCAGCATCCAGTACCAGAATGCCAACAACTCCGTCCGCGTCACCGACGAGTTCATGGAGGCCGTCGTCACCGACGCCGACTGGAACCTCGTTGCCGTCACCGACGGGCGCGTGATCAAGACCATCCGCGCTCGCGACCTGTGGCGCCAGATTGCCACTGCGTCGTGGGAATGTGCCGACCCGGGCCTGCAGTTCGACACGACGATCAACAAGTGGCACACTGCCCACGCGACGGGCCGGATCAACGGCTCGAACCCGTGCAGCGAGTACATGCACCTCGACGACTCGGCCTGCAACCTGGCCTCGATCAACCTGTTGAAGTACCTCGACGAGGACAGCAACTTCGATGTCGAGGCCTACAAGGCCACGATCGAGGCGATGTTCACCGCGCAGGAGATCCTCGTCGGCCGTGCCGACTACCCGACGCCGGCGATCGGTGAGACGAGCCGCCAGTTCCGCCAGCTCGGCCTCGGCTACGCCAACCTCGGTGCACTGCTGATGGCGCTCGGCCTGCCCTACGACTCGTCAGAAGGTCGGGCCTGGGCCGCTGCGCTGACGTCACTGATGACGGGTCATGCCTACGCCACCAGCGCCCGCACAGCCAGCCGGATGGGCCCCTTTGCCGGCTTTGCCGACAACGAGAACTACATGCTCGATGTGCTCCGCATGCACCGCGACGCCAGCTACGAGATCGCTGCCGCGGATGCCGTGCCGAACGAATTGATGCTCGCCGGCCAGCAGGCGTGGGAGACCGCTGTCCGCGACGGCGAGGAGTACGGCGTGCGCAACAGCCAGGCGTCGGTGCTGGCGCCCACGGGCACCATTGGTCTGATGATGGACTGCGACACCACGGGCATCGAGCCCGACCTCGGTTTGGTCAAGATGAAGAAGCTCGTCGGCGGCGGCAACATGAGCATCATCAACCAGACCATCCCGCGTGCGCTGCGCAAGCTCGGCTACACGTCTCGACAGATCGATGAGATCGCGGCGTACATCAGCGAGGAGAAGAGCATCCTCGGTGCGCCGCATCTGGCTGCCCACCACGTTCCGGTGTTCGCCTGCAGCATGGGTGACAACACCATCCACTACGAGGGTCACGTGCGGATGATGGGCGCCACCCAGCCCTTCCTCTCCGGTGCCATCTCCAAGACGGTGAACATGCCGCAAGAGGCCACCATCGAAGACATCGAGGCGCTGCACCTGCTGTCATGGGAGCTCGGTCTGAAGGCAGTTGCCATCTACCGTGACAACTGCAAGGTTGCCCAGCCGCTGTCCACCGGCAAGAAGGGCGATGCCACCATCAACGCCGATGGCACCTTTACCGCCGGCACCGCCCAGACCGACGCAGTTGACGCTGCCCCGGCCGAGATCGTGGAGAAGATCGTCGAGCGCATCGTCCACCAGCCCGTGCGCCAGAAGCTGCCGCGCAGCCGCCGTGGCCGCACGTTCGAGTTCCGAGTCGCCGACTGTAAGGGTTTCGCCACCATCGGCGAGTACGCAAGCGGCCAGCCCGGTGAGATCTTCCTCACGGTTTCCAAGCAGGGCTCCACGCTCAGCGGCATCATGGACGCCTTTGCGAAGAGCATCAGCTACGGCCTGCAGTACGGCGTGCCGTTGCGGGCGTTCGTCGAGGCGTTCACGAACATGCGCTTCGAACCGGCCGGCATGACCGACGATCCGGACATCCGCTTCGCGTCCTCGATCATGGACTACCTGTTCCGCCGCCTTGCGCTGGAATACCTCACCTACGACGAGCGCGCCGAGCTCGGCATCTTCTCGGTCGACGAGCGCCTGCAGCCCACGTTGCCCGGCGTGGAGGAGAGCGTCATCGAAACCCGCAGCGGCAGCGATGTCGCTCTCGACCCGAAGAGCATCCCGTCGGCCGACGAACTGACCAACTCGATTCAGTTGGGCCTCGCGCCCGCCGCGCCGAAAAG
>JAYTSB010000023.1:0-17187 GCA_043745825.1 Actinomycetota bacterium
CAGTGACAAGAAGGACACGTCTCGCTCCAGCGCCCCCACGGCACCTGCGGCAACGTCGGGATCCACCGCCACGCCCGACACCACCGCCACGAGCGAGACGACAGCCACGAGCGGTTCCACCGGCTCGAGCACTGTGGACACGTCTGCGACCACCGAGCCCGGAACGGCCGGCGGAACCTTCGTGTTCGGCACTTCGTCGGACCCGGTGGTCCTTGATGGGGCGTTCGTCAGCGACGGCGAATCGCTCCGCGTCATCCACGAGATCTTCGAGACCCTCGTGACCACCAAGCCGGGTGGCACCGACATCGTGCCGCTACTCGCCGACTCCTGGGAGTCCAGCGCCGACGGTCTCGCCTGGACGTTCAACCTCCACAAGGGTGTGAAGTTCCAGGACGGTACCGACTTCAACGCCAAGGCTGTCTGTTTCAACTTCGACCGTTGGTACAACTTCACCGGCGTCGCCCAGAGTGCGGCGGTTTCGTACTACTGGAGCACCGTGTTCGGCGGTTTCAGCGACGGCAAGACGCCGAGCCTGTACAAGGCGTGCGAGGCCAAGGACGACAACACCGCGGTCATCGATCTGACCGCTCCGTCGGCCGCGTTCCTCGCCGGCCTCGCCGTGCCGGCGTTCTCGATCGCCAGCCCCGACGCGCTCACCAAGTACGAAGCCGACAAGGTCGGCGGTACCGAGGATGCACCGACGTTCGACGGCACGTTCGGCACCGAGCACCCGGTCGGCACCGGAGCGTTCACGTTCGAGAGCTGGGCGCCCGGCGAGAAGCTGACGGTCAAGCGCAACGAGACCTACTGGGGCACCAAGGCGCTCATCGACGAATTGATCTTCAAGCCGATCGCCGACGGCCCGGCACGCCGCACGGCCCTCGAGACCGGGGAGATCCAGGGTTACGACCTCGTCGACCCGGCCGACACCCAGGCGCTCACCGACGGCGGCTTCGAGCTGCTGCTTCGACCTGCGTTCAACGTCGGCTACCTCGGCTTCAACCAGTCCAAGCCACCGCTCGACAACCTGAAGATCCGTCAGGCCATTGCGTACGCGCTGAACCGCGAGGCATTGGTCAAGGCCAAATACCCGGAGGGCTCGGAAGTCGCCCAGGAGTTCATGCCGCCGTCTCTGTTCGGCTGGACCAAGGACGTCACCCAGTACCCGTACGATCCGGAGAAGGCCAAGCAGCTCATCAAGGACAGCGGCGTGACCGACCTCAACCTCGAGTTCTACTACCCGAGCGAGATCAGCCGTCCGTACATGCCGGATCCGACCGCCAACTTCGAAGCCTTCAAGGCCGATCTCGAAGCCGTCGGTTTCACCATCACGCCGAAGACCGCGCCCTGGCGCGGCGGGTACCTGGACGACGTCAACAGTGGCAACGCCCAGATCTATTTCCTCGGTTGGACGGGCGACTACGGCGATCCGGACAACTTCATCGGCACGTTCTTCCGCACCAAGCAGGACGTCTGGGGATTCGACAACCAGGAGATCTTCGACGCCCTCACAAAGGCCCGTGACACTCAGGACATCGCCGAGCGGACCACGCTCTATGAGGCAGCGAACAAGCTGATCATGGACTTCCTGCCCGGCGTGCCCTACGTGCACACCCAGCCCGCATTGGCGTTCGCGCCAGGCGTGACCGGCTACACCCCGAGCCCGGTGTCGATCGAGAGCTTCGCCAAAGTCTCGCTCGGCTGATCCGATGACACACGAGGAGCGGCGGATCATCGGTCCGCCGCTCCTTGCGTGTTCGCCATCATCCCGACGCCATCATCCCAACGCCATGATCACGTTCTGATGTTGAAGTTCGCATGTTCAAGTTCATAGTCCGCCGCTTGCTGCTGCTCGTCCCGATCTTGTTCGGCCTGAGCCTGCTGCTCTTCCTCTGGGTACGAGCGCTGCCCGGTGGGCCGGCCACCGCCCTGCTCGGTGAGAAGGCCACCCCCGCCCGCATCGCCGAGGTCAACCGTTCCTACGGCTTCGACCGTCCGCTGCTGACCCAGTACCTGACCTACATGCGCAAGGTGGTGCGCCTCGACTTCGGCCAGTCGATTGCGTTGCGACGCGACGTGACCGACGAAATCATCCGTCGCTTCCCGGCCACCGTGGAGTTGGCCGGCGCAGCGATGCTGTTCTCCGTCGGCATCGGCGTTCCACTCGGGTTGATGGCTGCCAAGCGAGAGCGCACGTGGTTTGATTACGGCGCTGTCACCGCCTCATTGATCGGCGTGTCGATACCGGTCTTCTTCCTTGCCCAGATCCTCAAGTACGTGTTCGCGCTGAAGTTCTCGCTGTTGCCAACGATCGGGCGGCTCACCACCACCCGCCATCTCACCGAGCACACCCACTTCAACATCATCGACAGCATCGTCGAGTGGGACAGCGGGGCACTGTGGGACTCGCTGAAGCACCTGATCCTGCCGGGCATCGCCCTCGGCACCATCCCGCTCGCAATCATCGCCCGCATCACGCGCGCCTCGGTGCTGGAGGTGCTCAACGAGGACTACGTCCGCACGGCGCGGGCCAAGGGTCTGCTCACCCGCGCCGTCAGCCGTGGCCACGTTCTGCGCAATGCACTCCTGCCCATCATCACCGTGATCGGCCTGCAAACCGGGCTGTTGCTGTCCGGCGCCGTGCTCACCGAACAGGTCTTCACGTGGAACGGCATGGGCTCGCTGCTCGCCGATGGCGTGATCAAGAAGGACTACCCGGTGATCCAGGGCGGCGTGATGTTCCTGGCCGTGGTGTTCGTGCTCGTGAACCTGCTCGTCGACGTGCTGTACGCCGTCATCGACCCGAGAATTCGCGTCTCATGAGGCTCTCCCGCAATTCCGTCGTGGTGATGACGGAGGGTGACGTCGATGACATGGCCGAGATCGCGCCCCGCAACAGCCTCGGTCGCGAAGGCTGGCGGCGCATTCGCCGCAACCCGCTCGCCGTCGTGGGCGGCGGCGTCATCCTGTTCTTCATCATCGTCGCTGTGTTCGCCCCGCTGCTCGCGCCGTACAATCCGCTCGCCAAAACGTGGTTCGATCAGATCCGGCCGACCTCCATCCCCGGGCCCTCCGGCGATCACTGGTTCGGCATCGACGCCGCCGGTCGAGACGAGCTGTCGCGGATCATCTTCGGCGCCCGCGCATCGCTCGTGATCGGGGTGGTCTCACTGTTGATCGGCGCCCTGATCGGAGCGTCCTTCGGTTTGCTCGCCGGTGCATTCGGTGGATGGGTGGACTCACTCGTCATGCGGCTCACCGACATCA
This sequence comes from Actinomycetota bacterium, assembly GCA_043745825.1. Lineage (GTDB taxonomy): Bacteria > Actinomycetota > Acidimicrobiia > Acidimicrobiales > Ilumatobacteraceae > WLMZ01. Next base: position 3,268 of record JAYTSB010000023.1, read on the forward strand.
TGCTGTCTGTCCCCGGCTTGCTCTTGGCACTGAGCATCGCTGCTGTGATCGGCCAAAGCCAGACGTCGATCATCGTCGCCGTGGCCGTGCCCAACATCCCCTTGTTCGCCCGACTGCTGCGCGGCTCGATGCTCGGCGAGCGGCAGAAGGACTACGTTGCATCGGCGCAGTCTGTTGGCGTGCGTCGGCGTTCGCTGGTGATGCGTCACGTGTTCCCGAACTCGCTGGCCCCGATGCTGGTGCAGGCATCATTGGCACTGTCCACGGCGATCATCGACGCCGCCGCGCTTTCCTTCCTCGGTCTCGGTTCGGCCGACCCCGGTGTCGCCGAATGGGGCCGAATGCTCACCGACACCACCCGATATCTGCGCGTCGCCCCCCACCTCGCCATCTTCCCCGGTGTCGCGATCATGATCACGGCACTCGGCTTCAACCTGTTCGGCGAAGCCGTGCGCGAAGCCCTCGACCCGAAGCTGAGGCGTTGAGACATGACCGTGACCGCATCGACCACCGACACCACGTCGCGACGCGAGCCGATCCTCGTCGTGGAGGATCTGCACGTGACGTTCCAGATCCACGGCGGCCGTGCCGTGCGCGCCGTGGACGGCGTCAGCTTCGAGGTCCGCGCGGGCGAGACGGTGGGCATCGTCGGCGAGTCCGGCAGCGGCAAGAGCGTCACGTCGCTGGCGATCCTCGGCCTGCTCCCCGCCCGTGGTGTCACGGTCACGGGCAGCATCACCCTCGACGGTGAACAGCTGATCGGCAAGTCCGAGCGGGCGATGCAGGACATCCGCGGCCGGCGCGCCGCGATGGTGTTCCAGGACCCGATGAGTTCGCTCAATCCCGTGCTCACCGTTGGCCGCCAGATCATCGAGACCATCCGTCGCCACCAGAAGATCGACCGCGCCGCCGCACGATCCCGCGCCGCCGAGTTGCTGGAGCGGGTCGGCATCCCCGAGCCCGTTCGGCGCCTGAAGAGCTATCCGCACCAGCTCAGCGGTGGCATGCGCCAGCGTGTGATGATCGCGATCGCGCTCGCCACCGAGCCTGCACTGCTCATCGCCGACGAACCCACCACTGCTCTCGACGTGACCATCCAGGCCCAAGTGCTGGATCTGCTGCGCGGCCTCGTCTCGGACTCGGGCACCGCGCTGATCATGATCACCCACGACCTCGGCGTGGTGGCCGGGATGTGCAACCACGTGAACGTGATGTACGGCGGGCGCATCGTCGAGACCGGCCAGCGCTACGCCCTGTTCGGCAGCCCGCGCCACCACTACACACGTGGCCTGCTCGCGTCGGTGCCGCGCCTCGACGGCGGTCAGGAACGGCTCCACCCCATCCCCGGCTCGCCGAGCGACACCCTCCCCTGGTCGAAGGGCTGCGCCTTCTCGCCGCGCTGCCCCGCCGTCACCGATGGCTGCCTCGGCACGGCTCCTGAGCTGGTGACGAGCGAGGTCAACACCCGAGTTCGGTGCGTCAACCCCGCCCCGGCCGACGATGCGATGTGGGTGGTCTGATGCTCACCGTCGAGGGCCTGCAGGTCCACTTCCCCATCACCAAAGGCGTGCTGTTCGATCGCGTCGTCGGCGCGGTGCGAGCCGTCGACGGCGTCGACCTGCAGATCGCCAACGGCACCACACTCGGCCTTGTCGGCGAGAGCGGCTGCGGCAAGAGCACCGTCGGCAAGGCGATCCTGCGACTCGTGCCGATCACCGCCGGCACGGTGCGCTACGACGACATCGAGCTCTCGGCGCTGGAGGGCGACGCGCTGCGCACCGCCCGCCGTCATGTCCAAATGATCTTCCAGGACCCCTATGCGAGCTTGGACCCCCGCCAGAACGTAGAGAGCATCCTCACCGAGCCGATCCGCACCCACGCCCTGCGCACGGGCGCGGCGGCGGGACAGCGCGTGCGCGAGCTGCTCGATGCCGTCGGCCTGCCGCGCACCGCGGTGGGGCGCTACCCGCACGAGTTCTCCGGCGGCCAGCGTCAGCGCATCGGCATCGCCCGCGCCCTCGCCGCCGAGCCGAGCCTCATCATCGCCGACGAGCCGGTGAGCGCACTGGACGTGAGCATCCAAGCCCAAGTGGTCAACCTGCTCGCCGACCTCCAGGAGCAGCTCGGCCTCACCTACCTGTTCATCTCCCACGACCTCGCCGTGGTGCGTCACATCGCCGACGATGTCGCCGTCATGTATCTCGGCGGCATCGTCGAGACTGCGCCCTCGGACCTGCTCTACGCCACGCCGTTGCATCCCTACACGCTGGCGTTGCTCTCGGCCGTGCCGATTCCGGACCCAGTGATCGAGGACAGCCGGCGGCGCACGGTGCTGCAGGGTGATCTGCCCTCGCCGGCGAACCCGCCGTCGGGCTGCCGGTTCCATACGCGGTGCGTGTACGCCCAGGACCGGTGCAGCGCCGAGCGCCCGCCATTGCGCGAGGTCGAGCCGGGGCACCTCGTTGCCTGCCACTTTGCGGAGAACATTGCCGCCGACATTGCCGCCGGTACCGCCCACCCGGTGGCCGTGCGCACCGGCGTGTCCGGCCGTAGCGTGTCGCCATGACCGCAGCAGATCTGGGCACCATCACCATCGAGTACGAGATCACCGGCGAGGGCACCCCGATGCTGCTGGTGATGGGGCTCGGCAGCCAGCTGATCCACTGGCCGGACGAGTTCGTCGACCAGCTTGCAGATCGTGGCTTCCAGGTCATTCGCTACGACAACCGTGACATGGGTCTGTCCACCCAGATCGATGCCGAGGTCCCCCGCCTCGGGCGAACCGTGGCGTCGCTGGTGTCCAAGCGCCTCGCCCGCTCGGCCTACGTGTTGGCCGACATGGCCGACGATGGCGCCCAGTTGCTGGATCACCTCGGCATCGACGCCGCCCACGTCGTTGGCGTCTCGATGGGCGGGATGATCGCCCAGTCCATCGCCATCGGGCATCCGGACAAGGTGCTCAGTCTGACCTCGATCATGTCCAACACCGGTGACCGGCGCAACGGCCGGCCTGCGCTGGGTCTGCTCGCCAAGATGAGCCGATTGCTCGATCGCTCCCCGAAGCCGATGCCCGACACGGTTACCGACAACATGACCGACAACATCACGGGCCAGATGATGGGCCAGATGATGGAATCCGCCGTGGCCATCGCCCGGCTGATCAGCGGCCCTCACTTCGACGAGGCCCACGAGCGGCTGACCATCCAACGCGCGTTCGACCGCTCGTACACCCCGGAAGGGATGTTGCGTCAGATGCTGGCCATCTCCGCCAGCCCGGACCGCACCCGGCAGTTGCGGGCACTCGACGTGCCCACGCTCGTCGTGCACGGTCTGGTCGATCCTCTCGTGCGGCCCTCTGGTGGCGTCGCCACGGCTCGGGCGATCCCCGGGTCGCGACTGTTGATGTTCCCCGACATGGCCCATGACCTGCCCCGTAACCGCTGGGGCGAGGTCATCGACGCGATCACGACGAATGCCGCTCGCGCTCGGGTCGCTGCGGCCACAGCCGGGCGCTGATCTCGCTCACCAGGGCCCGCTGACCACCCGCCTGCGGGCCAGCCATCGGGCGCTGCGCGGCGACTTGGGCGAGCGCCTCGTCCTCCGCCACGCCCAGTGCCACCAGGACGCAGGCCGCCATCGTGCCTGCGCGACCGATGCCGGCGCCGCAGTGCACGACCAACGCGCCGCCGGCGCACAGACGCTCGCGCAGTGCCAGCACCAGACCCAGGGCCTCCGCCACGGGCGGAGCGTCGAGATCGGGGATCGGGAACCACAGCGCCCGCCCGTCGCATTCGGCGTCCAGCCAGCTCACGTACTCCGGATAGCGTCCGATCAGCTCGTGACGCTGGTTGAGGCACACGATGGCGCCTGCGCCGGTGTCACCCAGCACCCGTTCCGGGTCGGGGCCGACCGCGTGCTTGCCGGCCAGCCACAATCGCCCGGGTACCGCCGCCGGCAGGGCGATCTCGTCGACGCCCCCGTCGCGAGCTCGTCCCCGCGGCCAGCTGTCCATGGCGCCGAGACTACAAGCCGCACCAGCAGCGCCCTCCTCCCGATGCATCCAGCCGCTCACTGCTCGCCGGCTCCCGGTCGGCGCACAGCGACCGGTACGGTGCACCGGGTGAACGACCTCCCGGTTCCCGTCCACGAGCATGCGCCCGACTGGTTCCGGCGCGCCCTCGCAGTGCCCTCCACCGACCACACGGTGGTTGTGGACGGCACGCCGATCCACTTCGTCGCCTGGGGTCAACCCGGCCGCCGTGGCCTGGTGTTCGTGCACGGCGGCGCAGCGCACGCCCACTGGTGGACACACATCGCCGCGACGTTCGCAGATCACTTCCGCGTGGTCGCCATCGACCTGTCCGGCCACGGTGACAGCGGTCATCGCAAGCACTACCGGCTGGAGCAATGGACAGACGAGGTCATGGCCGTGGCCGGCGCCGCGCAGTTCGACGGCAAGCCGGTGATCATCGGCCACAGCATGGGCGGCTTCGTCACCATCGCCACCGCTGCACGGCACGCCGCCGGCGTAGAAGGCGTCATCATCTGTGACTCACCGGTCATGTCGATCGATCCGGAGGTCAGCTCCTACCAGCGCCGCGATGCATTCGGCCGACCGCGCACCTATGCGACGGTGGACGAGGCGCTGTCCCGTTTCCGCACCGTGCCGGAGCAGCGCAACGACCTGGACTACGTGATCGATCACATCGCTCGCCGCTCGATGCGGCCGGTGGAGGGTGGCTGGAAGTGGAAGTTCGACCGCCGGATCTTCGAGTCCTATGCCGGGGGCATGCGCGCGATGGCCAAGCCGTACCTGCCGCTCGTGCGCTGCCGGTTCGCGCTGCTGCGCTCGCAGTACGGGCTGGTGACACCCGACATCGGCGCGGCGATGTACGACGACCTCGGCCGCAACGCTCCCGTGATCGAGATCCCCCAAGCCGGCCACCACGCAATGCTGGACCAGCCGCTGCTGCTGCTGACGGCGTTGCGTACATTGCTGGCTGATTGGGATCACTCGGTGTCGCACCTCGTCTCGCACCAGGTGGCGGCCGAACGTGCGGTCGTCCCCGGCAGTCAGGGCACGCCAGGCACTGACAGCAGTGCTCTCGCCAACGAATCCAGCAACGGTCTCTGACCGCTGAGGATCTTCGCGGCCGCAACCTCCATCGGGAAGAACTCGGCGCGATCGATCTCGGGGAATGTTTGTCGCCGGCCGGACCGGGGCGGCCACTCCATCTCGAAGGTGTTGCTGACCACGGTCGCAGTGTCGATGTCGCCCATCCCGTACCAGGCCACCACGTGCTTGCCGCCCGGCTGCACCACCGTGCCGAGCTCGACGAGTTCCTGCGCCGGGCACGCTGTGCCCAGTTCCTCGGCGAACTCGCGACGCGCCGTCTGGAGTGCATCGTCGGCACGACCGTACTCGCCTTTCGGGATCGACCACGCGCCGAGGTCCTTGCGCGCCCACAGAGGACCACCCGGATGTACGAGCAACACCTCGGTCGTGCCGCCACGGGCCCGGACGAGGACGATGCCGGCGCTGCGGCGCGTGCTCACGGCCCGGCGGAGGCGAGCACCGGGTCCGTGCGGGCGTCCTGGGTCTCGTCCCCGTCGAGCACGGTGCGCCACCTGGGCGCGGCTGCGATCGCCACCACGCTCAGAACGGCAGCCACGGAGCACGCCGCGAGGAAGGCAACGCGCATGTTCGCCCAGTCGCCGACCACGCTGATCCACAGCACGCCGATGCCGTAGCAGAAGCCCATCGCAGCCTGGGTGATGGAGAGGATGCGTCCCCGCTCGCCGGCCGGTGCATCACGCTGCACGATGGCCATGCCGCTCGTGAACAGGCTGGCCGAGCCCGCACCCATACAGACGATGGCCATGCCGGCCACGAAGGTGGTGGGCGCCAACGCATAGACGCCATAGGCCACCACGAGGCCGACAACCGCGATCTGCACCGTGTGCCCACGTCCGCGCCGGGCCGCGACGATGGTAAACAGCAGACCACCGGCGATGGCTCCGGCACCCTGTACGGCGCTGAACGCACCGGCCAGGCCCGTGCCGCCTCCGAACACCTGCCGGGCGTAGATCGGGATCAGACCCATGAACGGGCCGACGGCAAGGTTGAGGATCATGATGATGACGATGCCGTAACGGCAACCGGCCACTCTGCGCACGGCGTGCCAGCCCTCACGCATGCGGTCGATCACACCCTCGCTGGAGCTGCCCGGTGGGATGAACGAACGGCGCAGCAACGACACAGCAACGGCCATCGCGAAGAAGCTGATCGCGTTGAACCCCACGGTCCACGCCGGGCCGACAACCCCCACCAGGACCGTGCCGATCAGCGGTCCGAGGATGCGTCCACCGTTCCAGGAGTAGATGCCGAGCGCCACCATCGCCATCAGCTCCTCGGGCGGCACGAGGTCGGGCAGCATCGCCGAATATGCCGGCTGCCCCAGCGCCCCGCCCGCGCTGGAGAACACGATGATCGCAGACAGCAACAACGGCTGACGGAAGCCGGCCGCAAGCACCACTGCCAGCACTGCGGTGGCGAGGGCCTGGAGGCACAGTGCACCGACGAAGACCCGGCGACGGTCGTAGCGGTCCGCAAGCAGGCCGCCGATCGGTGCGCACAGTCCCTGCGGTGTGAACAGGGCCAAGGCGGTGAGCCCGGTGTACACGGCGCTTCCGGTCTCCCGGGCGACGAGACTGCCGACCACGATCAGCTGCACCCACGTCCCGACATCGGAGAACAACCCGGCACCCCACACCAACAACACCGAGCGGCGACGAAGTGGACGGAACGGGTGCGAGCTCACAGCGGTATCAAGGTACCGGTCTGATGGACTGACCAACGAGCTGATTCAGCCACCGTCAACTTGGCAAGCTGACGGAGCGTGACTGAGTAGATCGCCCGGGCGAAGTTGAGTAGTGGTTACTCACGTCCCGACGATGGTGCGGTGATGTCCAACGCGTGCGTCAAGAAGCTGACCGACGCTGCCACCCCCAACGGCTGATCTCGCCCCTTTCTTGGGGCAGGATGGAGCGAGCACGAGCTCGCTGCATCCTGTCGCACAGGGGCACCGACTACTGTCGCCGCATGGATAGTGAATTGGAGAACGCCCGGAAGGAACTGGACAAGGAGTTCACACAGGTCCGCAAGGACCTCGACAACCTCCGCGTCGAGCTGGACCGGGTGTCGGCTGCCGGCCCAGAGGACGACATCACCGAGCTGCTGAAGGATCTCGAGGACAAGGTCAAGAAGGTCCGCACGGGCGGGGTGCTGGGATCGGGCGCGAAGGGCCATCGCGAAGCTCGCGAGCGGTACTTCGATCTGCGCGGCATGAAGACCTGACAAACTCGCCTGAAAGGAGCTCTTTCATGACCGATTTCTTCATCGACGTTCCCCGCCGAGTCCGCTTCGCCGGTGAGCCAGCTGATCCCGGGGAACTGTCGTACCGTGTCTATCACCCCGACCGGGTGGTCGCCGGCAAGACGATGGCCGAGCATCTGCGCATCGCCGTGTGCTACTGGCACAGCTTCAACTGGCCCGGCAGCGACGTCTTCGGCGCCGGCACCTTCGACCGCCCCTGGTTGGCACCAGGCGTGGATCCAATGGATGCCGCGTTCGTCAAGCAGGACGCTGCGTTCGAGTTCTTCTCCAAGTTGGGCACGCCGTTCTACTGCTTCCACGACGTGGACATGTCGCCGGCCGGCGCCACGCTGCGCGAGTCGAAGGCCAACCTGGACATCCTCGTCGAGCGGGCCGCGAAGAAGCAGGCTGAGACCGGTGTGCGCCTGCTCTGGGGCACGGCCAACCTGTTCTCCCACCCCCGCTACGCGGCCGGCGCTGCCACCAACCCGGACCCGGAGGTGTTCGCCCACGCGGCTGCGCAGGTGCGCGACGCGATGGAGGCCACGCACCGCCTCGGTGGTGAGAACTACGTCCTGTGGGGCGGACGCGAAGGCTACGAGACGCTGCTGAACACGCGTCTGCGCCAGGAGGGCGACCAATTCGCCAAGTTCCTCGAGTTGGTCGTGGCCCACAAGCACAAGATCGGCTTCACCGGCACGCTGTTGATCGAGCCCAAGCCGCAGGAGCCCACCAAGCACCAGTACGACTACGACTCGGCCACGGTGCACGGCTTCCTCGAGCGCTACGGGTTGCAGGGCGAGTTCAAGGTCAACATCGAGGGCAACCACGCCACGCTCGGCGGGCATTCATTCCACCACGAGGTCGCCTGGGCCGTGGAGCACGACATCTTCGGCAGCATCGACGCCAACCGCGGCGATGCCCAGAACGGTTGGGACACGGACCAGTTCCCGAACTCGGTCGAGGAGCTGTCCCTGGTGTTGCTGGAGGTACTGCGCGGCGGCGGCTTCACCACCGGCGGGTTCAATTTCGACACCAAGCTGCGCAGACAGAGCCTGGACCGCAGCGATCTGTTCCACGGCCACATCGGCGGCATCGACACCCTGGCCCAGGCGTTGCTGATGGCCGACGCCCTGATCGCCGACGGCGAGCTCGATGGCCACCGCAACGGGCGCTACGCGGGCTGGGACCAGCCGCTCGGGCGCTCCATCCTCGACGGCAACATCGACCTCGCAGGCCTCGCCGACATGGCAACATCGACGGATCTGGATCCGCAGCCGGTGTCCGGGCGCCAGGAACTGCTCGAAAACGTCGTCAACAGAGTCCTCTGGCAGCGGCCCACCGTTTGAGTCCTCCGCCGGAGGGGTACATATCGGCGCATGAGCAACGACACCAACGACATCAACACCCGGAACTCGATCCGTGGGGTGGGTCACCTGGTCCGTCTCGTGATTGCGCTTGCCCTGGTCGTCGCCCTCGTGGTCGTCGCGCTCGACAACACCGACGATGTCCGCGTTGGTTACGCCATCGGCGACGCCAGTGCGCCGATCTGGATCGTCATCCTCATTGCTGCCGTCGCCGGAGCGATCATCAGCGCCCTGATCCGGCTCCGACGCCGGGTGTGATGACCGGGTGTGGTGACCGGGCTGGTCCGTACGACCTACGACGTCCCACTCGCTCGTGAACACCCCGTGCCAGAACAGGCTCATCTTCTCCTGGAACGGGCGTGGCCACGAAGTCATCGAGTCCACCCACCAGTTGTAGGCGCTGACCGACTGGCTGAAGCTGTTCGCACCGTCATGGACCGTCAGCGCTGCGTGTACCTGCGGGTTCGCATTCGGTGTGAAATCGAGGACGCCGATCAGCGAATCCTGGAATTCGGGCGTCACGACCGGACTGTACGCGCCATGATCCATCTCTGCGCCAGTGCGTCCGTCCGATGACCACGAACGTGTACCTCGGCCGGCAGCCGATCCTCGACCGCCACCGTCGGACCTATGCCTATGCGCTGCTGTACCGAAACGGAGAGCGCAACGAGAGCTTCTTCAGTGATCCCGACCACGCCACCGGGCAGGTCCTTGAGCTGACCATGCTTGAGTGGGGCTTCGACCGGGTGGTCGGTGATCGGTTCGGCTTCGTCAACGTGGCCGCCCAAAACTTGACCGACCGGCTGCTCGCTCTGCTGCCGGCTGGTCGCGCCGTCGTCATCGTGGACAGCCAGTACTTCGGTGACATTGCTGAGCAGGCCATCCGTGACGGTCGCCGGCGCGGTGTGCGGTTTGCCCTCGCGCTCTCAGAGCGGCTCGACCCGTCTCGCGCCGAGCCGATCTCCGATCTGTTCGACTTCGTCCGCATCGACGTGCTCGACCTCAGCGACACCCAACTCGCCGAGACCGTGGCGGCAGCGCGCCGGCTGTACCCACGCGCCCTGCTGATCGCCGGACGGGTTGACGACGAGGCTCGTTTCAAGACGACGGGCGCGCTCGGTTTCGACCTGTTCCAGGGGTTCTTCTTCGCCAAGCCAACGGTGATGCAGCGCACCCGCCGGCCGGCCAGCTCCCTCGCTGCACTGAAATTGCTCACAGCCGTCAACCGGAACAACGTCGAGATCGAGGAGGTCACCGAGGCCGTGTCCAGTGACGCCACGCTCGCGTACGAGTTCCTGAAGCTCGTCAATTCGAGCGCGCACGGCATGCCGGTGAAGGTGCAGTCGATCGGCCACGCGGTGATGCTCGTCGGGATTGCCGAGGTCCGCCGGTTTGCGTTGCTGCTGTCGATGGCGGTGCGCGGCAACGACGTGAGCGATGAGCTCATCGTGCTGTCAGCAACACGCGCCCGGATGGCCGAGGTGCTGGCCGGCCCGGATCGCACCCTCGCCGCCGGCGCCTACACCGCCGGCCTGTTCTCGGTGCTCGACCTGGTCTTCGCCACTCCGATGGAGGAGCTGCTCGCGGATCTCCCTCTCGTGCGGCCGGTGCGCGACGCCCTGCTGTTCGGCGCCGGGGAGATCGGCCAGATCCTGGCCACGATCTACGCGTTCGAGAACTCCGACGCTGGCACGCTCCAGCGGCTCAATCGAGGTGATGCAACGACGCTGCTCGATGACTTCGCCGAGGAAGCCGTATCGGGCGAATCGACGCGCTCGCGACTGCTGACGCAATGAGCCAAGGCCTCAGATGCCGAGCAGGGTGAGGTGCCCGCCGGGATAGCCGACGACTCGCACGTCGTCGTCACGGCGGCACGTTGGGGCCCTGAGCAGCTTGCCGGCGTCCTCGGCCCTACCCTCAACCCGATCGGAAAGACGTTCGTGCGGAACGATCCCTCAGGTCAACAGACCGATGCGTGTCGCCTTGTCAACGGCCGCGGCGCGGTCGACGACTTCGAGCTTGCGGAGCACGTGCGCGACGTGGGTCTTGACGGTCTCGCGTGAGATGAACAGCTTGGACGCTGCGTCGGCGTTGCTCAGTCCGGCCGCCAGACAGGTGAGCACCTCCCGCTCACGGACCGACAACGGATTGCGGGGCAGGTCCGTCCACGTACCGACCAGCACCCGCAGCGCCGCGGGGTCGAACACGCACGCTCCGCCTGCCACGAGCCGAACTGTCTCGGCCAATGGCTCGAACCCAATCGGTACGATCGCGGCGGTGCCCGATCTCACCGCGGCGATGATCGCCGGCACCTCGACCTTGTCGATCACCATCGCCGTCCGGACCCGCTGGTTGATCACGCGAAGCTGCTCCAGCAGCGTCACCCGCCCTGTGCCGTCGACAGGTTGCTGTTCAATCAAGACGACGGCGTCGGGCTGCTGCTCGAACGCGCGCACGCCCGCCTCGGCGCTGCGCACGGAGGCGACGAGCACGAGGTCGGCGGATGTGTCGAGCGCCCTGGCCAGGGCAGCACGCCGGATGTCGTCGCCATGGATCAGCACGATCGGAATGCTCACTGAAAGCCTCGCATGACGACCGACAGTCCCGAGCGCGCATCATGACGCACGACTCCCGAGTCCAAAGAGCGTGAAGTTCGGGACGCATTGCCACACACGGTGATCGACCGTGCACCACGCGTAGGCTATCGGCGCTATGCTCTCCGCCGATCGGCCGATGTGCCTCCCAGGCCAGACGCACGCCTCCAAAATGGTTCGAGTTGCTCTACCGAGGTGAGGCTGCCGGAATGATCATCGCGTACCGGGGAAACACTCGTCGGTCGACTTCCAGTCGTGACCGGGAAGGGAGCGACGATGCACACAGGGACAGCGGACACACACACGCATGTTGCGATGCGTTCACCCGATCAGTACATGGATGCAAACGCGGAGCTCTTCGGGCGCCGCCAAGCCATTCAACGGCACATCGCTGAACTCGAAGCGGGCGAGTCCGACGCGACGGACCGGGCCAGTGCCCAGCGCATGCAGCGCTTGAAGCGCCAGCTCGAGCAGGTCACGACAGAGGTCGTCCGTTTCAACCTCGGCCTGGTGCACTCCTACTGCCGCCGATTCACGTCCAACTCAAGTCGCGATGACTCCGCGGACGTCGAAGCGGCCGGCATGCTCGGTTTGATGCGGGCGATCGACAGCTTTGATCCGTCGCAGGGCCGATTCGGCCACTGGGCGTTCAAGCCGATCCAGCGCGAGGTCCTCCGCGCTGTGCGCGGCGCCGACCACCCCAACGTGAGCATCGGTGACTTCGAGCGACGTCCCGAGATCCTGACCGCCTATCGGCAGCTCTCCGGCGAGGAGAACGACCACAAGCCCACATACGCGGAAGTCGCCAAAGCAGTGGGCGCCACGGAGGATCAGGTACGGCGTGTGCTCGCGCCGCCTCGGTTCGAATCCGTCCATCAGGCCGTCGGTGACAGCCGAGACGTCACCCTCGGCGACACGATCGAGAGCACCTCACCCGGTCCCGAGCCAACCGTGGTGGCCAGCGTGATGCTCTCTGCCCTGAAGATGTACGGCCTGGCGGCGCTCGACCCCCGCGAGCTGTTCGTGCTGGTCCGCCGCTTCGGTCTCGATGGCGAGCCGGCGGACAAGTTGGCCGACATCGGCAAGACCCTGGGCCTTTCCCGCGAGGCCATCCGCCAGATCGAGGCCAAGGCGATCGCCAAGATCCAGCACCCGGTGGTGCTGCGCAAGATTCATTGCGACGGACGGGTCTGAACGACCGAACGCTGATTCCCCCGACAATTCCCCCGCGACGACCGCCGACTGCCGGCGGTCGAGGCGCGTCCGGGCTGCGCATCATTGGATCAACAGTACGGGTGAGCGCACCATCACCCGACGCCTTGGCACGATCCCCCCAGGTTGACCCCGCCAACTCCGTGCACCGCCGGGCCCTGACATCACGGTCTACACCACGAGCAGATGGATCGTGCTCGGGTCGGATCACGGAGGAATCATGTCGGCGTTGCACACACTCACGGCCCCGGTGGCCGCGCCATTGGCCCCATCCGCCGCCGGGGCCGGCTCGCTCGGCGGTCCGGCGACCACGAAGTACGATCTCTCGGCGCGGCGCACCGAGCTGTGGAGCCCGTGGGGACCCAGCGGACGCCCGGCCACGGCCGCCGACGAGGCCCGGTTCACCGCCCATCTGCGCAGCGTCGTCGAAGCCCCAGGGCACAAAGCTGTGCCGTACGAGCGCCAGCATGTGACCACGCTGGTGACATCGCTGCGCAACGGCCTCACGGCGGCGCAGATGCTGGAAATGGCCCACGGCCTCCATCCCGGCGCGTTGCTCGCCGCACACGACGCTCTGGAGGCGCGTCGGCGCGTGTCGGCGGATGCCTGGCACACGATCGTTGCATGCCCGGATCAGGCCACCCTGGCGGAGTTCGGTCCGGTAGCTGCCATGCTGCTGCCCGTGATCATCGTGCACCTCGGTACGTTGCGACTGCGCCGGCGCACTGACGCGCCGCACCTGCGGGCGATGATCCTCGGGATCGATGACGAGGTCCAGCGAACGGTGACGACGACGATGCTGCTCGAGGAGCACCTGGACGCAGGCGGCATGACACAGGGCCAGCAGGCACAGGCGGGTGAGATGCTCTACGATGCCTTCGGCGAGGGGGCGTGGAGCCTCAGTACGTTCCTGGCGCCCCGTGTCGGCACGCTGGTGCCGGCCCGTGTGGAAGCGCTGCTCGGCGAAGAGCGCAGTGATCGGAGCCGGGCCGCAAGCTCGTTTGGTGGTGCGAACGCGGCCATCGCGTCCGCCACATCACCAGAGCACCACCCTGTGCCACTGACCACCCTGTGCCACTGACCACCCTGTGCCACGCGTGATCCCCCGAGATTCACCGCCCCGTGCGTGGCGCCGGCAGTGTACGGCCGCACAGTCTTCAGGGTGAACGGTGATCCAGCGGCTCCACGTGTTCGTCAAGCCCTCATCAGCCTCTACGGTGCGGTCGCAGCTGTCGTGCGCGACGACCAGGACGCCGCGCAGATGATGTTGGCCGATCTCATCGAGACGTTGAACGACGTGACCGAGGTGCTGATGACGATCTCGATCGCCACCCTCGAGCGTCTCGAGGCGACGGTCGGCACGGCCGACCTC
>JAYTSB010000024.1:0-2818 GCA_043745825.1 Actinomycetota bacterium
GGTCACGCACCCGGTTGTTGATCGTCCTCGCGGCCGGTACGCAGCCGGTAGCCGGGGCTACCGGCGGCCATCCACTCCTCGACGAAACTGAAGAACTCGGTGCCGAACGGGTCGATGTCGTTCATCGGCATGTTGCCACGACGGATCACCCAGTCGTGCGGTGCCAGCGCAACTGCCGCAGCGAGGTGCTCGCGCGCACCGTCGAGATCGCCTCGGTCGTGCAACTCGACGGCGATGCGTCGGTGCAGACGCGCCTGCTGCAGCTCCGGCGACGGGCGCTCCATCAGGTCGGCCACGGCTGCGTCGTCGAGATCTCGCTCGCCCGTCGTCACCCACCGACGGAGCAACTCGTGGTGCACAGCGGAATCGATGTGTGCGAACGCCCTGAACCGGTCGTCGCCCATCGCAGTGTCCGCGGGGCGGACGATGTTGCCGGCCTCGTCGATCCACACCGTTGCCGGCACGTTGACGATGCCGTAGCGCTCGGCGACGACATAATCCCGGTCCACCACCACCGTCAGTCCGGGTGCGTGGGCCGCCCACTCACGCAGTGCTTCCACATCGCTGTCGATCGCCACCGCAATGATGGCCAGACCGTGTGGGGCGAGTTCTTCTTGGAGTTGCTGCCACACGGGCAGCTCATAGCGACAGCCTCACCAACTGGACCAGGCGAGCAGCAGCACCTTTCGACGGTCGAAGTCGTGCAGGCTGACAGGCGTGCCGTGCAGGTCTGGCAGGGTGAAGCCAGGGGCCCGCAGGGTGGTCATCTCACCCGCGCGAGCGTCAGCTGAAGCACCGAGCGCAGCAACCCCGCGCTCGGTGTCTACCACGGCCGTCATCCCGATGACCGGCGCAGCGCCGGCGAGATCGATCATCCCGCCGGGGGCGATGACCTCGTCCTTGCGGAAGATCGGCGCGCACACGTCGTTGCGGCACATGCCCTCAGGCTTCAGCGTCCAGCCCGTCAGCGCGGCGAATGCCGTTGGGTCCATCAACCAACGGTCGCCCAGCGTTGCCTCGACAGGCACGTGATCGGTGTCGTTGATGACCATCGCGGTCGCAGCATCGGCCATGTCCTGACCCCCTGACGAGCGGCTCATCCAACAGCGATGGGTTCCTCGCTGATCATGCCGTCGACGAGACGATAGCTCCGAGCTTCCGGCGACTCACGCTTCAGGCTCACGATGACGTAGTGCCACGAGGGATCCGGCGCTTGGGCCACGTCGGTCGGACTGGGGTACGGCTCGGTGTGGGTGTGGCTGTGCATCACGCCGATCACCTCCATGCCGTCGTTCTCTGCGGCGCGCTCGGCACGCAACATGTCCTGCGGAGCGATGGTGTACACCTTGGCCGAATGGGTGACGTTCTCGCACCGCACGAACCGCACCACCGTGTTCGTCAACGGATGACCGACGAGCAAACCGCAGGCCTCTTCCGGATAGCAGTCGTAGGCCTCGGCGATCATCGCACCATGGGCAGCTCGGGACACGGCCAGCATCTGGGGAACGCTACCGGCGCCGATACTGCACCGGGTGGCCCACCGGCGCACCGGTACAATGCGACACTCCTCCTCGGAAGCACGCATGGCAACTCGAACCGACGCTCAGAAATTCATCGCCACCAATCGCAAGGCGCGCTTCGACTACTCCATCCTCGACGTCTTCGAAGCCGGCATTGTCCTGCAGGGCAGCGAGGTCAAGTCGCTGCGCCTCGGCCACCTCCAACTCGCCGATGCCTTTGCCCGAGTCATCAACGGCGAGATCTGGCTGGACGGCGTGCACATCCCGCCGTACCTGTTCGCCCACGGCGTCGGCGCACATAAGCCGGACCGGGCGCGCAAGATGCTCCTGCGCGCCGACGAGATCGCCCGAATCTCCGCCCGCATCCAGCAGGAACGCCTCTCGCTCGTGCCGCTCAGCTTCTACTTCAAGGACGGTCGGGTGAAAGTGGAGCTGGCCCTCTGCGTCGGCCGCAAGAAGGGCGACAAGCGCAACGCGATGGCCGAGCGCGACACCCAACGGGAGATGCAGAAAGCGCTGGGCCGCCAGCGCAAGGGCCGTGACGACTGAGCTGTCGGCGATGCGCATCCAACGATCAGCCGACCATCGAGTGGTTCCCTGGGACAACGGTCTCGGCGTCACCGCCGATGTGTTCTGTTGGCCGGCCGGGTCAACCGATTGGACGTGGCGACTGAGCATCGCCGACGTCAGCGACGACCTGCCGTTCTCGTTCATGCCCGGCGTCGACCGCCACATCGTGGTTGCCCAGGGAAAGGGTATGGCCCTCACCATCGACGGCGGACCCGAACATCGGATGGACTGCGGCACTCTCCCGCTGTTCTTCGCCGGCGAATCCGCCACGAGCTGCCGCCTCCTGGATGGCCCGATCGCGGCCCTCAACCTGATGCTGCGCCGTGGCCGGGTAACGGGCGGATTGCGTGTGATTTCCGTGCCGCCAGGGGCGGCCATCAACCCGTCACCCGGCGACGTCGCCATCGTCGTCCTCGATGGCTCGGTGACTGGGGTTGCCGCCGGTGCGGGCGGTCCCGCCAATGCCGCCAATCCCGCCAATGCCGCCAGTGCTGCCAGTGCTGCCAATGCCGCCACGTTGACCACCTCCGACGCAGTGCTCCTGCACGAGGACTCGCCCGCGCCCACCGCCCGCACCCAGCTCGCCGCCGCCGCCAGCGCCGGGCCTGGCGGCGCGCGAGTGGCCGTCGCCACAGTCCACGAACACCAATAGCCAGAACCGCAACAGTGGCGATAAGCGGTGGCGAGACGGGCAGCTGAGGTGATGCGAGACGAAGTGAGGTGATGCG
>JAYTSB010000025.1:0-12030 GCA_043745825.1 Actinomycetota bacterium
GACAGGATGGACGCATCGATGAGCACGACGTCGTCGCGGGTCTGCACCATCGAACGCACCCATGCGTCCTTGACGTTGCGCAGCATCAGCGAGCCGAGCGGACCGTAGTCGTAGCTGGAGCGAAAGCCGCCGTAGATCTCCGCCGACGGATAGACGAACCCACGGCGTTTGCAGAGATTGACGATCTGGTCGAGCTCGGTGGCGGGCATGGCAGCAAGGCTAAGGGTGGCACCGGATGAGTCACGAACGAGTTGACGAAAAGGTGCAAGATGGTGCCTATGGCAGCCCGTCGGCCGGCGCACCGTTCCCTCCTGCGCACGCTCGTGCTACCGATCGTGCTGCCGTTGACCGGTCTGGTCACCGCGTGCGGTGGCGCGAGCGCCCCGGCATCCACCGAACCGGCACCCACCACCATCGCGGTGATCCCACCGTCTGTGATGGCTGGTGGCGGTATCACCACCCCCGTGGACCCCACCCTCGTCGCGCCGACGTCAGATCCCACGCTGGACTCGCTGTCGATGATCACGATCGCACCAGTCGCGGTGCCCGGCGCGTCGACCACCGTCGCGGTTGCCCCGGGACTTCCGCCGTCCACCTCGCCGGTGGTGCCCATCCGGATGTGTCCGGGCATCACCAGCGTTCCCGCCGACGCGATCACCGGGGACCAGATCACCGGCAACCTCGACGGCGACGGAGTCGACGACACCGTGATCGCATACACCGCAGCCGACGGCACCCCGCACGTGTTCGTGCGGCGCGGCTCGGGCAACGGCAGTGACGCCGCAGTCCCCATCAGCCCGGCCGACCATGTCTCCATCTCCTTCGAAGACGTCGACCACACTCTGGGCGCCGCGGTGCCGCCTCCGCTGGTGGTGCTCGCCATCGGCGACGGCCCGGCGGGCAGCGCGGTCGCCACGTTCCTGTCTCTGAACACTGATGGCTGCGTCCAGCAGTGGCAGCTCAGCAGCGGTCCCTTCACGTTTCTCATCGACCAACGCGGCCCGTTCAGTGGCCTCCTGTGCGATGGTGCAGCGGGCCGCCGCTTCTCTGTGCTGCGCACGGCGACTCCCGACGGCGCCGGCAGCGTGGTCACCACCGCGTTGGAGATCAGTCACACCGGGGTCTTCGTCACGCTCGCCCGGCTCGGCGACGAGACGATCCCCGACGACCCGTCAGTCCAGCACAACTTCGGCGACATCCAGAACTGCGACCATCCGCCGATCTTCCCTCAATGACGAGCTGGCCTCAATGACGAGCTGGCCTCAATGACGCGCTGGCCTCAATGACGCGCTGACCTCAATGACGCGCTGACCTCAGTGACGCTCGAACACCGCCACGGATTTCAGCCGCCGCTCGATGTGGTGTTCCACGGCACGCGTGGCGTGGTGGTCGACCTCGTGGGTTGACGGCGATGGGGGGACCGCCAGCGCGGCATTCAACCGGCCCCCGAGAATCATCCGCATCAGGTCCAGCGCTCCTGCCGACAGCGGGGCCCCGGACCGGCAGTTTCGGCAGAGCACGCCACCATGGTCCATGTCGAACGACACCAGCGGCTCGGTCTCGCCGCAACGCACGCACACATCGAGTTCGGGACGCACCCCTTCGTGGGCGAGCAGCTTCCAGAAGAAGGCCGGCACCACAAGCGGCGAATGGCTGGTCGAGATGGTACGCAGCACACCCACGAGCATCCGGTAGAGGTGCGGGTTCGGCTCACGGTCCAGCGACATCTGGTCGACAACCTCCAGCACCGCCATGCCCTGGGTCATGTGGTCGAGGTCGGCCACCAATGGGGCCAGTGAGCTGACGGAATCCACCTGGTTGACGATGTCCAACTCGCGCCCCTCGTGCAGCAGCAGACGAACGTGGCTCATCGGCTCGAGACGACCGCCGAACTTCGAATGCGTCTTGCGCACGCCCTTGGCCACCGCGCGGATCTTGCCGTGCCCCTCAGTGAGCAGCACCACGATGCGATCCGACTCGCCCAGCTTGTAGGTGCGCAGCACCACCCCCGTGTCTCGGTACAGGCCACTCACTCGATGCCCCCGAACCGGCGGTGCCGACGCGAGAAGGCGTCGATCGCGTGCTCCACATGTGCGGCGGCGAGCTCGTTCCACGCAGTGTCGATGAAGACGATCTCGGAGTAGGCCAGCTCCCACACCAGCGACGGCGGCAGCTGCTGGCTGGAACCGAGGATCACCGTGAGGTCGGGCTCGATCGGTGCCGGCGCCATGAGCACCCCGGCGATGGCCGCTTCGTCCACGGCATCCGGCGGCAGATCACGCAGCTGGTCGATCGCCCCGAGCAAGCGGGCTCGACCGTCGGGCGTCGGCTCGACGATCACGGTGCAGCCCTCGCGCACGTCGATGACCCGCTCCGTGCGCCAGCCGGCGTCGGTGCTCGCAGCAGCGGGCGCGTGGGCGTCTGCCCGGCGGTATGGGCGGAGTGTGAGCCACATCGCCCCAGCGTGGGCCACCACCTTGGCCAGCTCACTGCGCCGCGCCGCCCACAAATCGGGACCGAGCGCATCCCACTCGGCGGTTGTTCCGCCGACCACCAGCACGTGGCGCAGCGCCGTCGAACCCTCCGTCGAGCTCACCGGGACCACCCCCTTGCGCTGCTTGGCCATCTCGGTTGTCTCCTGATCCTCGGGCGGCTGCACCTCACCCTGGCGAACCGGCTCCGATTCTCCCACGTCCGCCGCCCAAAGCCTCGCGCACGGCCGCCGTTGAAGACGAGGACTAGCCTGGCCGTGCCGTGT
This sequence comes from Actinomycetota bacterium, assembly GCA_043745825.1. GTDB lineage: Bacteria > Actinomycetota > Acidimicrobiia > Acidimicrobiales > Ilumatobacteraceae > WLMZ01. The sequence continues at coordinate 2,759 of JAYTSB010000025.1, forward strand.
CCGAGTCCGCTACGTCCTCCGTCTTCCCGCCGCGAGCGGTACATCCCGGACCGCACGTGGCGTGCATCATGGACGGCAACGGGCGATGGGCCAAGGCTCGTCATCGGCCCCGCACCGACGGCCACACCGCCGGGGAGGAAAACCTGGCCGCCGTCGTTCGAGCCGCAGTCACGCGTGATGTCGGCTGGCTGACCGCCTTTGGTTTCAGCACCGAGAACTGGGTACGCCCGCGCACCGAGGTGCGGCACATCCTCGGCCTACACGAGAAGCTGTTCGGCCGGGTCGCTGAACTGAACGAGCTCAACGTGCGCATCCAATGGATCGGGCGGCCGTTCGACTCCCCCGACGCACGAACGCCACGCTTCGTCCAGCGAGCGATCCGCAAGGCCATTGCCGACACCGCCACGAACACGGGGATGACGCTGACGATCGCGTTCGACTACGGCAGCCGCACCGAGATGGCCAACGCAGCCCAGCGCATCATCGCCGACCGGGTGGAGGCCACGGCGGAGAACCTGCAGCAACGGCTCTACCTCCCGGGTCTCCCCGACGTCGACGTGCTCGTGCGCACCTCTGGTGAGATGCGGATCTCCAACTTCTTGCTGTGGCAGATCGCCGGCACCACCGTCTACTTCACGGACAAGGCGTGGCCGGACTTCGACGAGCACGAGCTCGATGCTGCCCTCGCCCTACTGGCGACGCACCGCCCCGGGCTCGCGGCCACCTGAACGCAAGACCGACCGCGTGGATCGACCGATTTCGGTCGATTCACGCGGTCGGTTCATCGCTGGTGTCCGGAGACGGCGTTGGGCTCCGCGGTCTGGATTCGGTCGGCCGGTAGGGTCGGCCCCCATGTCCTCCGCCGATGTCCGCGCTGCACTTGCCGCCGTCACCGGCGCACTCCCGGCTGCCGAGGACCGGCCCGGCCAGCTGCAGATGGCCGAGGCGGTGGCCCGCGCGATCAGTAGCAAGCGGCACCTCGTGGTGGCCGCCGGTACCGGTACCGGCAAGACGATGGGCTACCTCGTGCCCGCCGTGCTGGCCGGTCAGCGGGTGGTGGTGGCCACTGCCACCAAGGCGCTGCAGGACCAGCTCGCCAACAAGGACCTACCGTTCCTCGCCGCTCACCTCGAGGTGCCGTTCGATTTCGCGATCCTGAAGGGCCGCAGCAACTACATCTGCCTGCAGCGCGTGCGCGAGGTGCAGCAGGCTGCGGCCGCCGGTCAGCTTGAGCTCGAGGAACTCGCGGTCACCGTGCGCGCCGAGGTCAAGCGCCTGGCCGAGTGGTCCGGCACCACGCCAACCGGCGATCAGGCCGACCTGGAGTGGATGCCCACCGACCGGGCCTGGCAGGCGGTGTCCGTGAGTAGCGACGAGTGCCCCGGGGCAAGCCGCTGCCCGATGGGCGAACCCTGCTTCGCTGAGGTGGCACGCAAGCGCGCCGCCTCGGCCGACGTGGTGGTGGTCAACACCCACCTCTACGGACTGCATGTGGCCAGTGGCGGCGTGCTCCTGCCCGAGCACGATGTCGTGGTCGTGGACGAGGCCCACTCGCTCGAGGACATCATGAGCGACACCGTCGGGATTGCCATCGGCAGCGGTCGCTTCACCAACCTCGGCGCCACCCTGAAGCGCATCCTCGACAACCCTGGGCTGATCGCCTCCGTGATCGAGAGTGGCGTCGCCCTGCGCGAAGCGATCGCCCCGTTCGCCGGCCAACGCCTGCCCTTCCCCCTGCCCGATCCGGTGAGCGCGGCGTTGATCACGGGCCGTCTCGCGATCGACAACGCCCAGGGCTCGCTGCGAGCCATCGACACTGCGGTGGAGGATGCCAAGCAGCGCAAGCTGCGCGCCCAGACCCAGTCGACTCGCCTGATCGACGACATCGACCGCGCCGTCGGGGCCAACGAGGGCTTCGTTGCGTTCGTGTCGGGCAGCCCGGAGATGCCCCGGCTGGAGATCGCCCCCCTCGACGTGGGCCCCACGCTGCGCACCGGAATCTGGGATCAACACACGGCGATCCTCACCAGTGCGACCGTGCCCGCTTCGCTGACCGCGCGAGTTGGCCTGGTGGCCGAATCCGTCGACGTGATCGATGTCGGAAGCCCCTTCGACTATGCCGAGCACGGGCTCCTCTATTGCGCATTGCACATGCCCGATCCACGTTCGCCCCAGTTCGCCGCCGCGGTTGCCGATGAGTTGGTGGCACTGATTACGGCCGCCGGTGGTCGCACGCTCGCCCTGTTCACGAGCTGGAAGGCGATGGACACCGCAGCTGCAGCCGTGCGCAGCCGCGTCGCCCAGACCGTCATCACCCAGCGCGACATGCCCAAGAGCGCGCTCGTGAAGGCGTTCAGCGCGGATGAGTCGGTGTGTTTGTTCGCCACCGCCGGGTTCTTCCAGGGTGTCGACATCCCAGGACGAACATTGTCGCTGGTGACCATCGACCGGCTGCCGTTCCCGAGGCCCGATGACCCACTGCTCTCGGCCCGGCGCGAGCTCCTCGGCGCCAAGGCATTCGGGCAGATCGACATTCCGCGCGCCTCCACATTGCTCGCTCAGGCCACCGGCCGACTGATCCGCACCGCCACTGACCGTGGAGTGGTGGCCGTGTTCGATCCCCGACTCGGCAAGGCGAACTACCGATGGGACATCGTCAAGGCGTTGCCGCCAATGCGCCGCACCCGCGAGCGCACCGAGGTCGAGGCCTTCCTGCACGAAATCACCGAACAGCCGCGGATCAGCTGAGGAGCCGGTAGCCCAGGCCGCGTACGGTGATCAGCAGCTTGGGCTCGTCCGGATGGTCCTCGATCTTTAAGCGCAAGCGGCGCACGTGGGCGTCCACGAGGCGGCTGTCGCCGAGGTACTCGTAGCCCCACACACGCTCCAGCAGCTGGTCACGGGAGAGCACCGCGCCAGCGTGCTCGGCGAACTCGCACATCAAACGGAACTCGGTCTTGGTGAGGCTCAGCTCGACGTCGCTCTTCAGCACGATGCCCTGGTCATGGCGTACCTCGACATCGCCGAACCTCGTCGGCCGGGCACCCGCCGATGGCATCTCGTGCAGCTGCACCCGACGCAACTGGGCACGGATGCGCGCGGCCAGTTCCTTGGGCACAACCGGCTTGGTGACGTAATCGTCGGCACCCGCCTCCAGGCCCACGACGAGATCGTGGGTGTCGGTCTGGGCGGTGACGATAATGATCGGGACGATGCTCTTGGCCCGCATCGCCCGGCACACGTCGAACCCGGAGATGTCCGGCAGACGGAGATCCAGCAGCACCAGATCCGGCTCGCGCTCGTTGAACGCCTCCAGACCACTGCGGCCGTCCGGTGCCTCGCGGACCTCGTAGCCCTCGTCCTCGAGCGCGAGGCGCAGGGCCAGACGGATGGAATCGTCGTCCTCGACGAACAGCAGCGATTGCATCGAAACCCCTTCCTCGGTGAACCTGCATTCTGTTACACAAATCGCACACATCGGGCGACCGCTCGTTACAGAGCGCCACCATCATTACCCGTGTTCACGCTGCTTCGGTGGGGTACCTTCCTCCCCCTGGTGCTCCACCGGCAGCGTGGAACCAAACGCACGTAACGAGGTCAACGAGGTCAACGTATGCCCGAGCCCGTGTTCTGTGTCCGTACCGATCGAACCTCGGGAACCGTGGTCGCCACCATTTCCGGGGCCCTCACCAGCTGCGACGAAGTCGACGCCCTCCGGCACACGCTCGATGTCGTGCCCGCCGGCTACAGCTTCGTGATCGAACTCGATGCGATGACCACCCTCACCGCCAAGAGCCTGGGGTGTCTGCGCGACCTCGCCCTCACCGCCACCCGTCAGGGCACGCGCCTGATCCTGGTGAGCGAGTCGTTCGACGTGCGCGCCAACCTGATCCTCGCCGATCTGGACTCGTTGGCACCCGTGCTGCACAACATGGCCCAGGCCGGCCACGTCATCACCGCTGCTGCCTAGGCACGGCCCCAAGACACAGCGCGGTCCCGAAATCGGCAACACTGGCGGGATGCCGCGCTCGAACAAGCTGAACCGACCGCGGCGAGCGCTGAGTCTGCGCACTCGGTTCACGCTGTTCCTCGGTCTCACGGCGTTCACCACGTCGGCGGCGCTGACGGTGTTCACCTACACCACGGCGCGCACCTATCTGCTCGACCAGCGTTCCACCGTGGCGCGCACCCAGACCTATGCCAACGCGCGCGCTGCGCTGCTGTCGCTGAACTCGGGAGCCAAGGACTACGGCGGCATCATCACCGGCGTGCGCACCGAGCGTGAGGGCGGGTTCGCGATCCTGTACGTGAGCGGGCGCGCCTACTCGCAGTTCACCGCGTTCCCGAAGGAGGCCCTGCCCGGAGAGCTCGTCACCGAGGTCACCGTTGGCCACCAGACCGGCCAGCAGCGGTTCCAGATCGACGGCAAGCCGTACATTGCGGTCGGGGTCAACATCCGCGCCCTCGACGCCCAGTACTTCGAGGCCTTTCCGCTGAGCCAGACCGATCGAGTGATCCGCGGCGTGGGCACGGCGCTCGTGCTCGGCTCGGTGGTCATCACCGTGCTCGCCGCCGCACTCGGCTGGTGGGCCAGTCGACGACTGCTCAAGCCAGTGAGCCGTGTCGCAGCTGCGGCCGGGGGCCTGGCGTCGGGTGGTCTGCACACCCGGCTCGCTGCCGAGAGCGATCCGGAGCTGAACCGTCTGGCCCAGTCGTTCAACGACATGGCCGACACCATGCAGGCCCGGATCGAGCGCGAGGCCCAGTTCGCGTCTGACGTCAGCCACGAGCTGCGCTCACCCATCACGGCGCTCAGCGCGGCCGTGGAGGTGCTGGACTCGCGCCGTACGGACCTGCCCGACCGCACTCAGCAGGCGCTCGACGTGGTGGTGGATCAGGTCCGCCGCTTCGACCAGATGGTGCTCGACCTGCTGGAGCTGTCGCGCATCGACGCCGGCGTCACCGACACCCACCGCGAGGAGCTGCGGCTCGACGACGTCGTCGCCCGAATCGCCCAGCGCTATGGCTTCGGCGATGTGCCCATCGACGTCGACCCTGCGACACTGAAGACGGTGTGGATCGACAAGCTCCGCCTGGAACGCATCCTGGCCAACCTGCTGGACAACGCCCGACAGCACGGTGGCGGTCCGCAGCGGATCAGCATCGAGCCGGGCAAGGGTCGCAACCTGTTGCTGGCCGTGGAGGACTCCGGACCCGGCGTGGCCCGCGGTGAACGCCAGCGAATCTTCGAGCGCTTCGCCCGCGGCACGGCGGCCAGGCACCGCATCGGGACCGGTCTCGGCCTGGCGCTCGTGAGTGAGCACGCCCAGGCCCTCGGTGGCCAAGCCTGGGTCGAGGACCGCGCCGGCGGTGGCGCCCGGTTCGTCCTGCGCCTGCCCACCGACCCGACGGACGTGGAGGGCTGATGCGCATCCGCCTGTTGTCGCTCGTTGCCGTCCTGGGCGTGATTGCGCTGTTCGTCGCGGCGTGCGGTGTGCCCAGGTCCAGCAAGTTCCAATCGATCCCGCTCGGCAACATCCCCGAGGGATTGACCGAGACCACGACCACCACCACCATCCCGGCCACGACCTCCACGCTGGAGGCAGTGAGCACCACCACGACCATCGCGCCGGTGCCCACCACCAACCCAACCGAGCCGGCCACGCTCTACTTCGTGGCCGGTCAGCAACTCACCAGCAGCGTGCAGTTCCTGCCCCGCCCGGTGCAGGTGGCCCAGGCGCTTTTGGCGTTAAAGAAAGGGCCAGACAACGCAGCCGTGGGTCTGCGTACCGCCATCCCCAAAGGCTCATCGTTCAACACCAGCAAATACCGCGGCGTGCTGACGGTGGACCTCAACCCCGAGTTCTTCGACAACATGTCGAGCCCAGCAGACGAACGGTTGGCGGTCGGCCAGATCGTGGAGACCTTGGCCGGCCTGGCCGGTGTGTCGTTGATCCGGTTCACGATGAGCAACGAACCAATCTCGGTGCAGTTGGGCGACGGCACCCTGAGCGAGCCGGGCGTGCCGCTGGTGGTCGAGGACTACGAGAGCCTGCTTGCCGACGCACCCCCGCCGACCAGCACCACCACGCCAGCAACCTCCACCACCATCCCCAACGCTCCGGCAAGCGACGTGCCCTCGCAGACCACGGTACTCAGCGGTTGATCGGGCTCACCGGACGGCTCAGTAGCCGAGGCGCTCGATGCGGTCGGGACGGCGCTGCCAGTCCTTGTCGACCTTGACGAACAGCTCGAGGTAGGCGCCCTCGGGCATCTGCGCGCGGGCACGCTGGCCCACCTCTTTGAGCACGGCGCCGTGCTTGCCGATGACCATGCCCTTCTGGCTCTCGCGCTCGACGATGATCTCGCATCGCACCCGCGGCCACTCCCACTCGGAAATGCGCGTGGCGATCGAGTACGGCATCTCGTCTTCGAAGATCGCCAGCAGCTGCTCGCGCACCAGCTCGGCCACCCACTCCTCCTCGGGGATGTCGCTGACGGTTTCAGTGGGGAAGTACTGGGGACCCTCAGGCATCAACGAGGTCAGGTGGGCGAGCAGTTCGGGCACGCCCTCGCCCGTCTTGGCCGAGACGGGGAAATACGCGGAGGCGGCCAGACCACTGGCTCTCACCAGCTGCTTCAGCACCTGCTGCTTGGACGCCTTGTCCACCTTGTTCACCACGATCACGGCCGTGCCGGCGTTGATCCGGTCGGCAACCCACTGGTCACCGCTGCCGAAGGGCATCGTCGCATCGATGACGAGGCACACGACGTCGACGTCTTCGGCTGACTCGAGCGCCGTGGCGTTGACACGTTTGCCCAGCGCGGTGACGGGCTTGTGGAGGCCGGGCGTATCGACGAACACGAGCTGGGCATCGGGCAGGTTGACGATGCCGCGCACGCGCTTGCGCGTGGTCTGCGGCTTGTCGCTGACGATGCTCACCTTCTGCCCACACACGGCGTTGAGCAGCGTGCTCTTGCCCACGTTGGGGCGGCCGACGAAGGTGATGAATCCGGAACGCACGCGTTCAGGCTACGTGGACGAACGCAAGCTCAGACCTTGCTGTCACGGCCGGCCCAGAACGGAGCGCGCAGTTCACGCTTCAGGATCTTGCCGCTGCCGGTCTTGGGCAGCTCGTGCGACCAGGTGATGGAGCGCGGCACCTTGTAGTTGGCGAGGTGCTCGCGGGCGTGGGCGATGACATCCGCGTCGGTGAGTCCGGCGCCCTCGCGCTGCACCACCACAGCGTGAACGGTCTCACCCCATTCCTCGCTGGGGATGCCGAACACTGCTGATTCGTAGATGTCGACGTGCGACTCCAGTGAGGCCTCGATCTCAGCCGGGTAGATGTTCATGCCACCGGAGATGATCATGTCCTTCTTGCGGTCGCAGATGTAGATGAAGCCTTCGTCATCGCGGTAGGCAATGTCGCCCACGGTCTGGTAGCCGTGCTTCTGATCGGCCTCGTACTTGTCGTGCTGCTTGTAGTAATCGGCAAAGACGCTGGGGCTCTTCACGAACAGCTCTCCCGGGTTCTCCGGACCGAACCCGGTGACCTCGTTGCCGTCGTCGTCGAACAGCTTGATCTCCACCATCGGCGACGGCTGGCCGCAGGAGCCCGGCTTGCGCAGCTGGTCCTGCGGCCGGAGCACGCAGTTCACGCCCAGCTCGGTGCTGCCGTAGACCTCGAACAGCGACTCGGCGGGGAAATCGGCGAGGTACATCTGCTTCAGCGCGAAGCTCCACGGCGCAGCGTTGGCAATCATCCGACGCATCGACGAGGTGTTGTAGTTGGCCTTCACCTGGCCGGGCAGCGCGCAGATCATGCGGATGGGCGTCGGCGCGCTGAACGTGGAGGTGACCCCGTGCTTGTCGACGATGCGCAACCAGTCCTGCGCGTCGAACTTGCGCTGCAGCACCACCGTCTGGCCCAGCGCCTGGGCGACACCCATGAACCCGCCGGGGCCAGAGTGATAGAGCGGCCCCGTGGGCAGGTACACGTCGTTGGGTGTGTAGCCGATGTGCGCGATCAGCGCGGCGGCCTGCTCGCCGCCGGAGTTGCCTCGACGGAAGGCACCCTTGGGTTTGCCCGTGGTGCCGCTCGTGTAGATCATCGTCGCCCCGGCTTCGGTGGCCTCGGGGATCTCCGGCTCGCCCGCGCCGGCCACAGCCATCAGCTCGTCAGCACTCAGCATCCCTGCCGGGGCCGCGCCTGCGAACACGAGGATGCGCTGCACCTGCGGGATGGAGTCGCGAATGCGTTCGAACGTCGGCGCGAACTCGGCGTCGACGTACACCACGGTGGCGTCGCAGTGATCCGTGACGTACGCAGCTTCCTCATCGCTGAGGCGGTAGTTCAACGGCACCGCGGTGACGCCGAGCTTGCGGGCTGCGTTCACCATCGTCACGATGCCGATGGAGTTCTGCCCACACCACACCACCTTGGTCTCGCCCGGGCGCACACCGAGATCGAGGAGCACGTTGGCGAGGCGATTGCTCTGCTCGTTCAACTCCGCAAACGTCAACGACGTCACCGTGCCGTCCGGCCGATCGTCGATGACGGCAGCCTTGTCGGGCTGGATCTGCGCATACAGCGTGAGGAAGTCGGGCATGCGCCTGTTCATAGCACGCCAGCCGATGACCGCTGCATCCCGAGCCATGCCGGTCAAGGCCGCTGGGATGTCCAACAAACGTCGGATCCTGCGGAGTCCGGAGCTGGGCGATGGCCGAGGGATCACCCGCCGAACCGTACCGTGGATCGAGGGGAGGCGCCCGACCGCGGTTCGCTCGTTTGCAGCGTGGATCTGACGGCATGCAACACTTGATCCATGGCAGCACGTGTAATCGACGGAATCGACGGGATGAAGGCGCTGATCGGGGAGCACCTCGGACACAGCGACTGGTTCGAGGTCACCCAGGAGCGGGTCAACTTGTTCGCCGAAGCCACCGGTGACCACCAGTGGATCCACGTCGATGTTGAGCGGGCCAAAAAGGAGAGCCCGTTCGGCGGGCCCATCGCCCACGGCTACCTCACCCTGTCGCTCGGCCCGGTGCTGTACCCGCAGGTGGTATCCATCAAGGGCTTCTCGATGGGCGTCAACTACGGGGCGAACAAGATCCGCTTCATGTCGCCGGTGCCCGTTGGCGTGAACCTGCGCCTCGGCGTGAAGCTGCTCGCAGTCGACGACATCGCCGGTGGCGTGCAGTCCACGATGGAATTCACCTTCGAGGTCGAGGGAACCGCCAAGCCGGCCTGCGTGGCCGAGATCAT
>JAYTSB010000026.1:0-11911 GCA_043745825.1 Actinomycetota bacterium
TCGGTCGAGGAGCTGCGCGCCACGACGTCGCGCAACGTTCTAGAGAGCAAGTCGAACGCCGAGAACATCGTGGACTGGTACGTGGAGCACGTGGCCGGAGGTTGACGACTTCGTGCGGTTGTGCGGTGACGTGCTTCGCGCGTGCTAAACCATCGCAATCGCTGCTCGGGGAGCGGCGATCCACGTGAACGGGGAGACACAACATGTCCGACACAGTCGACCAGGACAGGGCTCAGCTGAATGAGCTCGGTTACGCACAGGAACTGAAACGCGGTCTCGGAGGGTTCAGCAACTTCGCCATCAGTTTCTCGATCATCTCAATCCTTGCCGGCGGCATGACGTCGTACTGGCTGGGCATGGTCACCGGCGGCCCGCGAGTCATCATGGTCGGCTGGGTCGTCGTGGGGTTCTTCGCTCTCCTCGTCGGCATGGCCATGGGCGAGATCTGTTCGTCCTACCCAACAGCCGGGGGCCTGTACTACTGGTCGGCGAAGCTTGCGAGGCGCAACGGTCCACGCTGGGCGTGGTTCACGGGCTGGTTCAACCTGCTCGGCCAAATCGGCGTCATCGCCAGCGTCGACTACGCGCTCGCCATCTTCATCGGCTACTTCATTCGCATGTTCGACGACTCGTTCAAGCTCACGGCCTGGACGGTGTTCACCATCTACCTGATCGTGCTTGCGTCGCACGGAGTGCTGAACACCTTCGGCGTGAAGCTGGTCCGGCTCCTCGGCGATGTCAGCGTGTGGTGGCACGTTGGCGGCGTTGCGATCATCTTCGGCGTGCTCATGTTCACGAGCAAGCCTGGCCAGCGTGGCCTGAGCGGGCTGTTCGACGCGGCGCCTCCCGGACTCACCGGCTGGACCGGTGGCACGTTCATCACCGTGTACCTCTTCGCCCTCGGCCTGCTGCTCGCCCAGTACACGATCACCGGGTTCGACGCCTCAGCGCACGTCAGCGAAGAAACGGTTGGGGCACGGACCGAGGCACCGAAGGCAATCGTGCGCGCGATCTACGTCTCGGCGATCGCAGGTCTGCTCCTGAACATGGCGATGAACAAGGCGCTCCCCGTCGACCCCGGCAAGTACGCCGAGATCGCCTTCGGAGCCGGTAACGACACGTTCTTGGTGAACGCCGCACCGCGGCTGCTCTCCAGTGCCGTCGGGTCGGCCATGGCCAAGCTCCTCGTGCTCATCGCCATCGTCGCCCAGTACTTCTGTGGCATGGCATCGGTGACAGCGAACAGTCGGATGATCTACGCGTTCAGCCGAGATGGAGCACTCCCCGGTTCGAACCTGTGGCACAAGATCAACCCGAAGACTCGCACACCGACGAACTCGATCTGGCTCGGCGTGACTCTGTCGGCCATCCTCGGATCACTGTCGCTGTACCAAAAGGGTGGGTTCTCAACCGCATTCTTCGCGATGACCGGGATCTGCGTGATCGGTCTGTACATCTCGTACGCCATCCCGATTTACCTTCGCCTCACCAACCCCGACTTCCAGGTGGGACCATGGAATCTGAAGGGCAAGCACAAGATCGTCGGCTGGACAGCGCTTGCGTGGATCGGATTCATCACCATCCTGTTCTTCGCGCCGTTGTTCTGGCCGTTCTGGCCGATCTGGGGTTCGGACAACGCGATCCTCAATGCTGACGGCACAGAGTCGGGCTTCTTCAAGCAGAACAACTTCAACTTCACCGCTCCGTTGATCATCGGATCCGCGATCGTGTTCTGGCTGTACTGGCAGTTGTCCGGCCGCAAGTGGTTCACCGGGCCAAAGGTCATGGGCACGCCGGAGGAACTTCGGGCGATCGAGCAAGAACTCGACGCGCTCGAACGCGGCACACTGTGAGCTGACACTCGCCCATCCGGCGGCGCGGCGTTCAGTCGATCTGTGGATCGGCTCGGGCGTCGCGCAGCCATCGCTCGAACTCCGGCGCGCCGGCGAGGCGCGCGCAGCTGCGCAGCCGCTCGTCGGCGTAGGCGGCGAAGTCCGTGTCGAGCGTGCTGATGGCCTGCTGGACCACAGCCCACATGCCCTCCCGGAACTCGCTCATCACCTTCATCAGATGAAGACGGGCCCAGCGCGACGGGTTGTTGCCGCCGAAGTAGAGATCGAGCAGGCGTTCGTCGTCGGTGTCACTGAACGCGCAGTTCACGCTGAGGTTGGCGAGGTCGAAAAAGACGTCGTTCATACCTGCGTACTCGTAGTCCAGCAGCCACACCCGGCTCTCGTCGAACAAGACGTTGCTGGGCAGGAGGTCGTTGTGACACGGCACCGGCTGGGTGGGAGACGCAGCGAACGCTGTCTCGATGTGCCGGCTCTGCTGGTGCAGTCGTTCGTACGCGGCGGGCGGCATCGCCCCGTGACTGCTCGCATCGCGGGCGTGCCACTCCACCACGCGGTGGACCGGGAACTGGCCGCCGAGTGGGCCGCTGCGATGGAACCTCTGCAGCAGGGACACGACCTCGTCGAGTTGCTCCACGAACGCAGCGTCCTCGTGGTGACGGCCCGGCACGAGCAGCGTGATCTGCGTCCCGACGCCGGGGAGTTCACCCACCACGGGAGGTCCGATGCCCAGTTGGGCGGCGCGGCGTGACGCCTCGGCCTCCGACGCACGGTCGATGCCGAGCAGCTGCGTACGCTCGCCCGGTACACGCACGACGTAGTCGTCGCCCTCGAAGGAGACCACGTAGTTGCGGTTGGTGATGCCACCGATCAGCGGGCGAATGCTGATCTCGCCTCTGGACCACGCTGGCACTCGACGAACGATGGCCTCGATCTCCTCGCCCATCCGAAAAGGCTTAACACATGCGACTACCTTGGCACTGTGAAGCTGATCCTGGTCCGGCATGGTGCGACGGAGTGGAGTGCGAACGGTCGCCACACCGGCAACACCGATCTGCCCCTCACCGACGACGGTCGCACTCAGGCCGCGAATACACGTGACAAGGTGGCATCGATGGTGGGGCGCACGTTCGCGGTCAGTTGGTCGAGTCCGCTCACCCGGGCCCGGGCAACGGCCGACATCGTGCTCGGCGGTAAGCCGTATTCGCTGGATAGCCTGCTCCGCGAGTTCGACTACGGCGACTACGAGGGTCTCACCACAGCGCAAATTCGCGAGCGGGCGCCGGGTTGGACGGTGTGGGGCGGCTGCCCGAACGGCGAGACGGTCGCGGATGTCGCGGCCCGGTGCGATGCGTTCCTGGAAGATGCCCACGCCAGCCCGGCCACGGTGGGTGTGGTCTTCGCCCACGGCCACCTGCTGCGCATCCTGGCGGCTCGGGCCATCGGCCAGCCCGGGGAGTTCGCAAGGGTGCTCGGTCTCGACACGGCGTCGGTCAGCATCATTGACGACCTACGCGACGGTGCCGCCATCACGCTGTGGAACGACGTCAGCCACCACTCGTGAGTTGGCGCTGATGGACGAGGACCAGCCGGTCACGCCCGCTGGGCGGCGGCTGGACCCGGCATCGCTGTCGTGGCGCTTCTCGCGCTCGTCGGGAGCGGGTGGCCAACACGTCAACACCACGGACAGCAGGGCGGAGCTGATCTGTGACGTCCGTCGGGCCGGCCTCGGCGTTGCGGACACCGAACGGATCGTGGCCTCGCTCGGTGAGTCGATCAGGGTCGTGGCGTCCAGCCATCGTTCGCAGCTGCGCAACCGGGCCGACGCAATGGAGCGTCTGGGTGTCCTGATCGACACGGCTTCCCGGATCGCCACCCGACGGCGCCCGACGCGACCCGGTCGCGGGGCGGTGGAACGGCGTATCGCAACCAAGAAGCACGTGGCCACGCGCAAGGCCGAGCGGCGTTGGAAGCCAACGGACTGATCCCGGGCGAACCATCTCCGGTACATCCGTCCAGGGTTTGTGAGCCGATTCACCCGCCGTAGTAGCTTTTACGGCGATGTCCGACTTTCTCCGGGATTACCTCACCGTCATCTGGTTCGGCGCCACTGCGATCCTGCTCGCGGTCCTGCTCCTCGGCATCTCGGCGGCAATCCGTCCGAACAAGCCGAGCTACGAGAAGCTGCTCACCTATGAAAGCGGCGTCGACCCGGTGGGCCACGGCTGGTCGCAGAGCCAGATCCGGTACTACGTGTTCGCCCTGCTGTTCGTGGTGTTCGACGTCGAAGCGGTGTTCATCTTCCCGTGGGCAACCCAGCTCGAGGTCTACGGCAGTTTCGGCCTGGTGGAGATGGGCATCTTCGTGTTCGTGCTGCTCCTCGGACTCGTGTACGCATGGAAGAAGGGCGTCCTCCGATGGGTGTGACCGCATGTCATCGACAGTGGGCAACGACAATGGGTGACCGCAATGGGTCTCGTTGACCGCGGGCGGCTGCCCAAGCCGCTCACACAACTGTTCAACATGGGCCGCTCCTACAGCCTCTGGGTGTACCAGTGGGGCCTGGCGTGCTGCGCCATCGAGATGGGGGCGGCGTTCGCGTCACCCCGCTACGACGTGATGCGCCTCGGCGTCATCCCGCTGCCGGCCAGCCCGCGCCAGGCCGACCTGGTGGTCATCTCCGGCACCGTCACGGACAAGATGGCCCCGGCCATCAAGCGCCTCTACGAGCAGATGCCCGAGCCGAAGTACGTGATCAGCATGGGCTCGTGCGCCAACTGCGGTGGCCCGTACTGGGACAGCTACTCGGTCACCAAGGGCGTCGACCAGATCATCCCGGTCGACATCTATGTGCCCGGTTGCCCGCCGCGCCCGGAGGCCCTGCTGGAAGGCATCGTCCTGCTGCAACAGCGGATCAAGCACGAGGACATGGGCGCTCGCTGGCGCGGGGAGGGCTACAAGCCCATCACGGTGGCTGACAAGCCGTCCAACACGTCCTCGAAGCCGAAGCGTGGTGAGCCCGTTGGCGTCTGACACCCCCGTCGCAGCACTGCCCGGAGATGCCCTGCGCGAGCGCGCCGTCGACCAACTCCGCAGCGCCATCGGCGATGCGCTGATCGACAGCCTGGTCAAACCCGGCGATGACCTGTGGGTACGCGTGCGCACCGACGCCTGGCGCGAGGCAGGCAGTGCCCTGCGCACGGTGCTGGGCATGGACTACTTCTGCTTCCTGTCGGCCATGGACTGGATGCCATCGCCATACGGACGCGGCGAAGACGACCCGACGGCGCCGCCCATCGAGCGGGAGACCGCCATCAAGCAGGGCTACACCGGGGGCGAGACCCGTTTCCAGATGCTGGCCCGTGTCGCCAACACCACCCTGCACTACGGCGTCACCATCAAAGCCGACGTCCCCGACGACGACCTGACGGTGCAGAGCTGGATCCCGGTGTACGCCGGCGCCAACTGGCACGAGCGCGAAGCCCACGAGATGTTCGGCATCAACTTCGCCGGCCATCCCGACCTCCGCAACATGTACCTGCCCACCGGCTTCGAGGGCTATCCGCTGCGGAAGGACTTCCCGCTGCTCGCCCGCCACGTCAAGACCTGGCCCGGCATCGTCGACGTCGAGCCTCTGCCGGGTGAGCCCGCCGAAGCCGAAGCCACGACTGAAGCCACGACTGAAGCCAAGACCGACGAAGAGGGTGCCGCAGAATGAGCGTCGAAACTGCACGTGACCTTCCCGGGTTGGGCGATCGTCAGAAGCTGGCGTACATCGCCTCCCAGGCCGCTGACGCGCGGCTGAACGTGGAGCTCGAGACCGAGGGCATGACCCTCAACATCGGACCCCAGCATCCGGCCACGCACGGCACGCTGCGCATCGTCTGCCGCCTGGATGGCGAGCAGGTGGTCTGGGCCGAGCCGTCGGCCGGCTACATGCACCGCGGCTACGAGAAGCTCACCGAGGTGCGCACCTTCCCCCAGGTGACCACGCTGATCAACCGCATCGACTGGCTGGGCAGCTTCGCCAACGAGGTGCCCTTCATCCTCGCCGCCGAGAAGCTGATGGGCATCGAGGCACCGGCGCGTGCCCAGCACATCCGCACGATCCTGTTCGAGCTCAGTCGCATCGCCAACGTCGGGCTGTTCCTCGGCGACCTCGGCGTGCAGATGGGCGCCGTCACCCCCGTGTTCATGGCCTTCCGCGACCGTGAGTACGTGCTCAACCTGATCGAGGGCGCGACCGGCGGCCGCTTCCACCCCAACTTCGACCGCATCGGTGGCCTGAAGGATGACCTGCCCAAGGGCTGGATCGACGAGACCCGCCAGGTGATGCGCAAGCTGCGCAACTTCTGCACCGAGATGGAAGACCTCCTCTTCGGCAACGAGATCTTCCAGGCCCGCACACGTGGCATCGGCGTCATTCCCAAGGAGATCGCCCTGCAGTACGGCATGTCCGGGGCGAACCTGCGCGCCAGCGGCGTTGATTACGACCTCCGTCGCGATCAGCACCTGCCGATGGCGTGGGACAAGGTGGACTGGAAGGTCTGGACGCACCCGGACGGCGACAGCTTCGCCCGCTGCTGGGTGCGCCTGATGGAGACCCGCGAGTCCACGCTCATCGTCGACCGCCTGCTCGACACCATGCCGGCCGGCCCGGTGATGGCCAAGGTGCCGCGCATCATCAAGGTGCCAGAGGGCGAAGCCTGGGTGTCCACGGAGAACCCGCTCGGCGAGATGGGCTACTACGTCGTCAGCAAGGGTGACCTCGGACCCTTCCGGGTCAAGATCCGCTCGGCCAGCTTCAACAACATCAGCGTTGTCCCGTGGGTGCTGCGCGGAGTCCTGGTGCCCGACATCATCACGATCCTCGCTTCTCTGTACTTCATCCTCGGAGACATCGATCGATGATCGCCATCACCATTCCCTATTGGGGTCAGTCGTTGCTCCGGGTGGTTGGCGGCGCGGTCGCCGTGCTGCTGCCCGCCGGCACGATCGTGTACCTGTTCCTGTTCAAGATGATGAGCTTCATGCAGAGCCGCCTCGGCCCGATGGAAGCGGGTCCGTACGGTTCGATGCAGCTGTTCGCCGAGGTCGGCAAGTGGCTGCAGAAGGAGGACATCGTCCCCGAGCGTGCCGATCGCACCATCTTCAAGATGGCGCCGCTGATCGTGCTTGTCAGTACGTTCCTGCTCGTGGCCGTGGTGCCGTTCGGCCCGGACGCGTACTTCACCCAGTTCGACGCCGGTGTCTTCTACATGCTCGCGGTCAGCTCCGTCAGCGTGCTCGGCATCCTCATCGCCGGCTGGTCGAGCGCGAACAAGTACTCGCTGCTCGGCGGTCTGCGTGCAGCCGGTCAGCTGATTGCGTACGAGCTGCCGATGGTACTCGCCGTCGTCGGTGTGGTCATCCAGGCCGGCACGATGAACCTGCAGTCCATCGTGCTGCGGCAGAACGCCGGCTCGATGTTCGGCTGGGACGGGCTCGGCAATCCGTACATCCTCACCCAGTTCATCGGCTTCGCCGTGTTCATGATCGCCGTGCAGGCCGAGCTCACCCAGACCCCGTTCGACATGCCCATCGCGGAATCAGAACTCGTGTCCGGCTACATGACCGAGTACTCCGGCTTCCGCTTCTTGATGTTCTTCATCGCCGAGTTCGCCACCGCCGGTGTGTTCTCGCTGATCGCCTCCGTGCTGTTCCTCGGCGGATGGGGCATCCCGTTCAGTTGGTTCGGCTGGACCAGCGTCGATTCCATCGACAACTGGATGAACGTGGTCGGCCCGCTGATCATGTTCACCAAGATGATGGGCCTGGTCTTCATCATCATGTGGGTGCGGTTCAGCTACCCCCGCTTCCGCGAGGACCAGCTGCAGCGATTCGCCTGGAAGGTGCTGATCCCGGTGTCGCTCGTGAACATCATGGCAACGGCAATCTTGAAGGTGGCGTTCTGATGACCTGGCTGAGTAGAACGGTGGCGTTCTGATGGGGCTGAAGCCAAAGGTTCCGGGCCTGATCAAGGGTCTCGGCGTCACGTTCAACACGATGATGCACACGTTCAAAGACGGTGCGAACACCGTGCAGTACCCGCACGAAAAGGAAGCGCCGCCGGTTCGCTCCCGCGGTGTCATCGCCCTGCGCGAGGACAACTGCACGTCCTGCATGCTCTGTGCGCGCAGCTGCCCCGACTGGTGCATCTACATCGAGGGTCACAAGGAACTCGCCCCGCCGCGCCGCGCCGGCGGGGCCCCACGCAAGGTCAACAAGCTCGACCGTTTCGACATCGACTACGCGCTGTGCATGTACTGCGGTATCTGCGTGGAGGTCTGCCCGTTCGACGCGCTGTTCTGGAGCCCGGAGTACGAGTACAGCGAGCCCAAGATCGCGGATCTGCTGCACGACAAGGCCAAGTTGGGCGAGTGGATGGAGACCGTGCCAGAAGCACCCGAGCTCGAGGTCGGCGCCGACAAGAAGGGCAAGAAGTGATGCCCGGCGCGCTCTTGGCCGAGCAGACGCTGGTCGCCCAGAACATCGCGTTCGGGCTCATCGCTGCCGTGATGGTGTTCGGCGCGATCAAGGTCGTGTCCAGCAACAACATCGTCCACGCCGCGCTGTGGTTGGTCTGTGTACTGGCCGGCGCTGCCGCCCAGTACCTGCTGGTGTACGCCGAGTTCGTGGCTGTGACGCAGGTGCTCGTCTACGTGGGCGCGGTAATGGTGCTGTTCCTGTTCGGTGTGATGCTCACCCGGGCGCGCATCGGCAAGGAGAGCGATCTCAACAATGCGAACTGGGCCATCGGCATCCCGGTCGCCGTGGTGCTGTTCGCAGCCATGTCCATCGCCCTGGTTCGGGGGTTCAAGGGCGAGAAGTTGCCCGGGCCGGACAGCGCCACTCGCATCGACACGCGCCTCGTCAGCGACAGCATCTTCGGTCCGTACCTGCTGCCCTTCTGGGCGCTGTCGTTCGTGCTGCTCGTCGCTGTCATCGGCGCCATCGTCCTGGCCAGGAAGGATTAGCCCGTGCTGATCAACCAGTTCCTCATCCTCGGTGCGGTCTTGTTCTGCATCGGTGTCTACGGCGTGATCGCCCGCAAGAACGCCGTGCTCGTGCTGCTCAGCATCGAGCTGATCCTCAATGCGGTCAACCTCAACCTGCTCGCCTTCGCGCTGCGCAACGGTGATCCCGACGGTCAGGTCTTCGCCCTCTACGTACTGGCGATCGCGGCCGCCGAAGTGGGCGTCGGCCTGGGTCTCGTGCTGCTGATCTACCGCAACAAGAGGACGATCTCGCTCGACGAGCTCTCCGAGATGAAGGGCTGATCGTGCTCGCTGCTGCAGAAACAGGCTGGTTCCTCGAGCATGCCTACCTGATCCCGATCGTGCCCGCGATTGCGTTCGCGATCATCCTCTTCTTCGGCAAGAGGTTGCCCTATAGGGGCAGTGAGGTTGGCGTGTTGTCGATGGCCACCTCGCTCGTGCTTGCGGCGGGCACTGCGTACCAGTGGATCAGCCGGGTCGACTACTTCGCCGAGGGCGCCACCCACGAAGGTGCACTCGGTAGCTTCGGCCGGGCCTTCCGCCTGAGCGCCGAAGCCGGCGGTGAGGGCTACGTCCAACCCGTCATCCGCAAGGTGGTCTGGTGGCAGAGCGGTGGTGTGGAGATCGGCCTCGGCCAGCACATCGACGGCCTGGCCGTGATGGCCCTGCTGCTCGTTGCGTTCATCTCCACGCTCGTGCAGATCTACTCGCTGGAATACCTCCGCGGCGACCGCCGCTACACCCACTTCTTTGCTGCGCTCACGTTGTTCAGCGCCGGAATGTTGGCGATGGTGCTGGCCGAGAACATGGTGCAGCTCATCCTCGGCTGGGAGATCATGGGTCTCTGTTCGTTCATGCTCATCGGTCACTGGTGGGAAGAAGAAGCGAACGCGTTCGCTGCGCTCAAGGCATTCTGGACGGTGCGCGTCGGCGACATCGGACTGCTCGTGGGCACCGGGGTCGTGTTCTTCGGTGCCAGCGCCTGGGCCACCAAGCTCGGCAACGGGTCCAGCGGGTTCAGCATCGACACCATCAACCAGTGGGCACTCAGCAACACGGCCTCGCACGCCATCCTGTTGTGGGGCAGTGTTGCGCTGTTCATCGCCTGCATCGGCAAGAGCGGTCAGTTCCCGCTGCACACGTGGTTGCCCGACGCAATGGCCGGACCCACGCCGGTCAGCTCGCTGCTGCACTCCAGCACGATGGTGGTGGCCGGGGTGTTCCTGGTCGCCCGCCTCTACCCGCTGTTCCACACCGGTCTGGAGATCAACGCCTTCGGGCAGCACTTCAACCTCATCGCCGTGATCGGCGGCATCACCATCCTCATCGCCGCGGCACTGGCGTTCGTGCAGAACGACATCAAGAAGGTCCTCGCCTACTCCACGGTCAGCCAGCTCGGCTACATGATGATGGGCCTCGGCGTGGGCGCCTGGACGCCAGCGGTGTTCCACATCTTCACCCACGCGTTCTTCAAGTGCTGCCTGTTCCTGTGCGCCGGCTCGGTGAGCCACAGCGGCAGCCACCACAGCTTCGACATGAAGAAGGACATGGGGGGGTTGTTGAAGAAGATGCCCGTCACCGCAGGGTGCTGGATGGTGTCGACGGCCGCGCTGTGCGGTGTGCCGTTCTTCAGCGGCTTCTTCTCCAAGGACGAGATCATCGACAACGCCGATCACAACGGATACAACGTGTTCTTCATCGTTGGTCTCGTCGGTGCGTTCTTGACCACTGCGTACATGACGCGAGCCACGTACCTCACGTTCTTCGGCAAGCCACGCGGCGCTGCTGCCGGCGAGCACCACGACGAGGTCACCGTCGTGCACGCCGACGTTCACGACACAGCCGCGCCGGTCATGGCCATGGCCAGTCACGGCAACGTCATCGTCGCCGACACCGCCCACGGTGGCAGCGAGGCTCCCGACGAAGCCGCCCCGTACACACCGGATGCCCATGACGCACACGGTCATGATGCTCACGGTCATGAGGCTCACGACGCACACGCCGGCCCTCATGAGTCGCCGGGGTTGATCACCGTGCCGCTCGTGATCCTTGCCGTGCTGGCTTTGGTGTCCGGGTATCTCAACGCCGCGCCGTTCAAGATCGAGAAGTTCACCGAGTGGGTGGCGGCGGCCGGCGACGGCATCCACTTTCCCGAGCTCGCCCACGCCGAGTTCAAGTGGGCCAACACCATCCCGTCGATCCTGCTCGTCCTCGCCGGCTTCGTGGTCAGCCTCGGTGTCTGCAAGGCCGTCTACGGCGAGAGGGCCAACCCGCTGAAGGGTCTCACCCGCCGGGTCGCCCCGCTGCGCTGGGGTCACACCTTCCTCGTCAACAAGTACTACCTCGACCACCTGTATGAACGGGTCATCGTCCGTGGCGTGGCCCACCCAATCGGCAAGGGTGCCTACTGGATCAATCAGAACGTGCTCGACCGCACCGTGAACGAGGCCGGCATCGGTGCCCGCACGATTGGTTCGTGGGTCTACCGCAACATCGACCAACGGGTGGTCGACGGCGCGGTGAACGGGTCCGGCGCCGCCGCACGCGGCTCGGGTGGCGCGCTGCAGCCCACGCAGTCAGGCAAGGTCAACCAATACGGGGCACTGCTCTTCGGAGCCGCCGCCATCGGCGCCCTCGTTCTCGTCATCGTCAACTTCTGAGGAGCCTCACGGCAATGGATGTACTTCGCAACAACAACGCGCTTCTCACGATCGGCACCTTCTTGCCGCTCGCCGGTGTGCTCGTGATGATGTTCATCCCCAAGGGGAAGGAGCTCCTGCACAAGCAGGTTGCGTTGCTGACGGCGGTGGCCACGCTGGCGGTGGGCATCGCAACGCTCGTGCAGTTCGACTACGGCAAAGCCAGCGGCGGCAAGCTGCAGTTCTTCGCCGACACGTCCTGGATCCCGGTGATCCACAGCAACTACACTGTCGGGCTCGACGGCATCAGCCTGCCGCTCTACATCCTCAGCATGATCGTGACCGTGCTGGTGATGATCTACTCCTGGGACCACATCCCGTCCCC
>JAYTSB010000027.1:0-2815 GCA_043745825.1 Actinomycetota bacterium
CGAACGAAACGAGTCGGTCGAGGGATTCCTCGTCGACGGCGGCGAGCGGACCGATCAGACTGTGCTGAGCGATCACATACCCGGTCACGTTGCCCGCCATGTCGCGAATGACCGCGGTGCGGTCGGGGAAGCCGCGCCCAAGCAGTTCGATCAGCCGGGCGCGGTCGCCGCCGAAAACCTGGCGATCGAACGCACCGACTTCGGCCAGGTCAGCGTCGCGGATGGCCGGTAGAGCTGCGGTGACCCCGGCCACGGCAGGTGGCTCCCGTGTCATCACGCGCGTCGGGCCGTGGTCGACGAAGCCCATACGCTCGTACAGGGGTCCGCCGGCCAGCGACGCGTCGAGCACGGCCGCGCACCCGTGGGTGGCGAGGATCTCGGCGACCCGCTCGGTGACCAACCCGCCGATCCCACGTCGTTCGAATCCTGGCTCGGTGGCGACGACGCCCACCCAACCGAAGCCGGCGTCCGGGTAGGCGATCCCGCACCCAGTGCCCACCACGACGCCGTCCACCTCGGCCACCACGAGCGCGTCCGGTTGCACGGCCGAGTACCACTGGATCTGCGCGGCGAACGACGCAACTCCGTACGCGCGCTGCATCACACCGTCCATCAGCGGCGACATGGAGGGCAACTCCTCGGCCGCCAACACGCGCACGACAACCGTCACGGGATCACGACACGCGTCGCCATGTCGGGAAACGCTAGTCGTTGACCTCTTGCCCCACCTCGTCTGCTCGGGGCGCGCTGTCCGGCTGACGCGCCAGGGCGATACGGTTCGGCGATGGACAACGTACGACGTGCCGACGGGCATCACGAAGCGTTGCAGCTGCCCGAGACGATTCCCAACCCGACGCGGGTCTGGACCGACGCCGAGATCGACGCCTTGCGCTGCGGATACCGCCCCACGGACATGGACGACAAATGGTTCGCGTTCATGGAGGCCGACCGTTTGTACCTGCACCGCAGCCAGACCGGCCTCGGCGTGTACGAGGCGCAGTTCAGCCCGCTGAGCGGTGGCCACATCATCACCGATGCAGTGGTCACCGGTGACGGCGAGCAGTATCGCCGCGGCCCGGATGACGCGGAGACCGACCGACTGGAGCGGCTGATCTCACGCGTCCTGTTGGGCGAAAGCATGCTCGGGCGCGAGTTCGTGATGCATCCGGTGAACGTGCAGAATCGCGGGGTGGCAACGGTGCAGCGCGAGCCCGTGGTCGGCGACAACAACCGCGGTCCCGGCGGATGCGAGCCGGGAGACGCCAGGTCGCGCTGGAGGGGGTGACGGCGATTCCGTGGCCGGCGCGGATCAGGGGGCTTCGAGCCGGCGGTGGGTGAACGTCAGCAGGCAGAACAGGCCGTAGGCGACGAACCCGGCACCAACCGCAAGCACGATGATCACGCCACCTGACTTGGCCACGAGCGTGCGCAAGGCGCCGTCGAGGCCTGTGGCCTGGTTGGGATCGTACGTCACTGCGGAGCGCAGCAGGAAGTAGCCGATCAGACCAATGCCCAGGCCACGGCCGATTTCGCCGATGGCACCGAGCCGCTCGGTCCACCGCCGGCGCTCGGCCGGCACGCCACCAAGATCGAGCTCGTCGCTGACGTCGTTCTTGAATCCCTTGACGATGCGGTAGAGGCCGGCCGCGATGACGATCACACCGACGATGCCGATCAGGATCCGACCACCACTGTGCTGCATGATGCCGCCGGAGGCCTTCGACACGGTGGAGTTGCCGTTGGTGCTGCCGCTCGACTTCTTGCTGGTTGCCAGGCCGATCGCAGTGATCGCCAGCGTGGTGTAGATGATCGCGCTGACGATGAACCCGATGCGCTTGATCCAGCCCTTGGCACCGGTGTCACCCGGCAGGAAGGCGCTGACCAGTCGCCACGCTGCGTAGAGGAGCATGCCGACGGCCAGCAGACCCAGCAGCAGCGGGCCGCCCGTGTTGCTCGCGATGGACTTCAGCGCGCCCGTGGGACTGGCCTCCTGCGAGCCGGCCGTTGCCGACTTCGACCAGCCGGACGCCTTCGAGGCGATGAGCAGCGCGAGGATTCCTGCCACAACGTAGACCACACCCTTGGCGAACCATCCGGCGCGTCCCACCCTGACGAAGCCGGGGTGCTCGGCGGCCATCCGGCCGACCGGGTTGTGAGCAGAGTGAGCGGTGGACATCGACGTCTCCTAACGACATCCCACCGGTGCCCACTCGCGCGTCTGCCCAAACGCGCCGGCACCGCCGCGCCGGTGCGGTGCCGGCGTAAGGGCCTCAGTCGAGCGCCTCCAACATCTTGCGCCCGCCGCGCTCTTCGTCGAGGTCCAGCCGTACATCACCATCCGGCGTGGTGAGCGTCGTGCGCAGCAACCACTGCTCGTGCAGTTGCTCGCCGCTGCCGGTCCAGTGCTTGCGCTCGGCGGCACCACTGACAAACGGTCGCGGCCACTGGGCAATCAGCTCCAGCGGCTGGATGATGCCGCGGAACAGCATCACCCGCGTTGTGGTCACGGCGATGAGGTTGCCCCTGCGCCGAACTGCGCAGCGATGCCACCCGGACTTCAAGGCCCGCTGCGCCAGACGCAGCGCCACCATCGATAACGAACGCGCCGTCGGCGCCATGAACAACATCCCGGCCAGAACCGGCCCACCGACGAGCGGCTCAAAGAACGCCTCAGTCGAATCGGGTCGCATCGGCCACCATGCAGCTCGCGCAGCCCCGGCCCGCCGAGGTGGACCGTTCACGACGCGGTGCGAAAGCGAGCGCGCGGCGGCCAACGCAGCGCGCTGGAACAACGGCAACCGTTGGCTATCCGCCT